>CANHTE010000394.1 GCA_947462945.1 Acetobacteraceae bacterium | reverse complement strand
GTTGCCGGTGCGAGCTTCACGCGGAGCTTGGCAGCGCGAGACTGGATCTGCTTCCGTTCGCATTGAGCCTGGCTCGATCGACGATATGCTTCCCAGTGGACGCATCCTTCGCCTGAGCATGATCCATATCTGCGACGCTGCCTTCCGTGCCAATATCCAGGTCGTCGAGCTCGGCAAGGATCGAGCGTTGCTGGCTGCCACTCTGGGCATTGATCCGAAAACACGCGATCTGACCGATCAGTGGCAGCGTCTCCAGGCGGCACGACTCATATGGTCGGGAGATGGCACCGGGGAAATCAGCGTTTTTGACGCGCGGAGCCGACGTCGTCCCGGTGACCTTGGATGGCGATCGGGTGTCCGGTTAAGCGCCAGATTCCTCTCCAGCCTGGTGGACCACGCCGTCGCACTGGATCGACGCGTCGTGCGCAAACTGTCGGCCACGCCAGCTGCGCTGGATGCTTATGGTTGGATCACCATGTCGCTCTGCCGCACAACAGCTGGCCAGATCGTGACCATGCCATGGGACGACTTGCTGAGACGATTCGGCACGGCATCGCAGGATGTCGCTGAGTTCAGATCCAGCTTCGAGGCTGTGCTGCGCATCGTCTTCGAGGCGGAAAGCTCGATCGATCTGGCAGTCAGTGATGAAGGAGTTAGCGTTCGTCACGCGGAACCTGTGCAGAATAGCATCGCTGCCAAGGGCACCATGCCGATGGAGCCAGATGACCATCTCAGCAATGCCGATGGCGTGGCCCAGTGTGAGCGGCAGCCGGTTCTACCAACCGCAACATCCGTTGCCGCGGTCGCTCCGCAGGCTGCGCAAGATCCGGCCCCCGTGCCTTCGGAGCGCTCATCCCCGGAACGGCAACCAGTCGCCGCCTCCGCCGCAGTCGATCGGATCACCCAGGACAGCGTTAGCTTGCCCAGACACCTGACCGGCTTGGCGCAGGTGATTTGGCTGCGGCGTGGACACGGCGAAGAGAACATATTGGTGGGGGTCACGCCCGGCCCGCGTTTCGAAGCCGAAAGGCTGACAGTGCTGGCGGTGGAGCCGATGGTCCTGCAAGTGAGCGGCGGATTGCACGAGAAGGACTTCGAGCGCGTTGCGCCATGGGTGATGACCAACCGCGATGTCATCGACGACTTCTGGGAGGGCCTGATAACCTCCATGGCGGAGCTCACTCGCCGCGTGCGAAAGGCGCCAGGCCTAGGCTGGCGTTAAGCGAGGCGGATGCATGTCCGAACTGCCTTTCCCACTCCAGCGGAAACGGCTCCATTAGACGCGACAGTGTCATCTCCTCCGGCTGCCGTCCGTCCAGGATGGCCGACACGATGTCCGGCGCCAGAAGGGTGAGGCGCAACAGGCTCCCAAGATACCCACGCTCGATCCGCTCCGCGGTCGCCATCTCAGTGATGGAGGCATATCGGCCCTCGTCCAGCATGCGCTGGTACCGGGATGCCCGCGCCAGCGCCTTCACCAGCGCCGGGTCGGCCCGCGTTGTGACCGGCGCCACGCCATAGGTCATCGGCGTCACGACGGTCTTCCACCCAGGCCGGTGGCGGATCGCCAGCAGCATCTGACGCAGTTCCGCCGCGAGCGCTTGGTGACCGCAAGCGACCATCCCGCACCGCCTCGCCAAGGCCGCGCGGGAGGCGTGGAAGGTCATTACGCTCCGGTGTTCCCACGAAAGACGTCGCCGCTGAGCAGCAGGGCTTCCGCAATTTGCACCGCGTTTAGCGCCGCGCCTTTGCGGATGTTGTCGGCGACAATCCAGAGCGCGAGCCCGTGTGGAAAGGTGCGGTCCTGTCGGATGCGAGAGACGAACACGTCGTCGGTGCCCGCCACCTCGATGGGTGTCGCGTAGCCGCCGGGACGGCGCTCGTCCACGACCCTGACGCCTGGCGCCGTGCCAAGCAGCTCCCGCGCGGCCTCGGCAGAGAGAGGCCGCTCCAGTTCCACCGTGACCGCCTCAGCATGGCCGACGAGGACCGGCACACGCGCGCAGGTGGCGGAGACGGGCAGCTCCGGCAAGCCAAGGATCTTCCGAGTTTCGGCCTCCATCTTCCACTCCTCCTTCGTCCGGCCGTCCTCGAGGAAGACGTCGATGTGGGGCACGACGTTGAAAGGCAGCGGCTTCTCGCCGCCGCGCTCCAGCGCTGCGCGGGCCTCGCGCAGCAGGCCGTGCATGTCCACCGTCACCGGGTCGTAGGGGGAGAGCAACCGCTCCATCAGCCGCCGCCCGCCGCCGGAGGCGGATTGGTAAGTCGAGACAATCACGCGCTTCAGCCCCGCCGCATCGTGCAGCGGCTTGAGCGCCATCACGAGCTGGATGGTCGAACAGTTCGCCACCGGCAGGATGCGCCGCGTCGCCCAGCCGGCAAGTGCATCCGGATTTACCTCAGGTACGACAAGCGGCATGTCAGGCTCCATGCGGAAGGCCGAGGAGTTGTCGATTACGATGCAGCCTGCCGCGGCGGCACGTGGCGCGGTCTCGCGCGCATTGGCTGCGCCCGTCGAGAGCAGGAGGAGATCGGTGCCGCGGAAATCAAAGGCGGCGAGGTCGCACACCTCCAGCTCCGAGCCGCGGAACGGCAGGCGCTGGCCCGCCGAAGCAGCGGAGGCGAGCGGGATTACATCGGCGGCGGGGAAGCTCCGCCCTTCAAGGACGCGCAGCATCTCGGAACCGACGTTGCCAGTTGCGCCGCCGACAGCGACGCGCAGACCCCCTGCCATGATCAGGACTCCTTCGATGCAATTTGTGAGGCCGGCACCCGGCCGACCGTGGTGACGAGGACAACACCCGAAAGCGCGACGGCGCCGCCCACCAGCGCGCCCGAGCCCGGGGTCTCGCCGAGCCAGATCCAAGCCAGCAGCGTGGCGATCGGGGGCACTAGGTAGAGGAAGGAAGCGGCGCGGCTCACCGGCAGGCGCGATAGCGCGTAGGACCAAGCGACGTAGGCGAGCGCCGCAGGGCCCAGCCCGAGGAACACCACCGCGCCGAGCGCCCCGGCGGGCGCAGTCGCCGCGCTGGCGAGGGCGCCGGGGAGGAAGGGCAGCAGCATTGCCGTTCCCGCCCAGAGCAGGCAGGCCGTGACCGGCAGCGCGCCGCACCGAGCGAGCAGCGGCTTCTGTAGGACGAACTGCGACGCTTGGCAGACGGCGGCTGCCAGCACGAGCAGAGCCCCCGTGCCGAAGCCCATCTCGCCACG
>CANHTE010000393.1 GCA_947462945.1 Acetobacteraceae bacterium | reverse complement strand
CAGGCCAATGGCCGCAACCCCATCCCCATCCTGATTCCCTGCCACCGTGTGGTTGCCGCCAATGGAACGCTCGGCGGCTATTCTGGCCTGGATGGGCCTGAAACCAAGCGCTACCTCCTCGCGCTCGAAGCCCGTACCCTTCAACAAGCCGGCACTGCCTCGCCACCCCCCGACCCAGGAAAATCTCCATGAATCACGCCATCCGCATTCACGAACATGGCGGCCCCGAGAAGATGCTCTGGGAGGAGGTTCCCCTGCCGCATCCCAAGCCGGGTGAGGCGCTGATCCGCCAGAAGGCCGTGGGGCTGAACTACATTGACGTGTATTTTCGCACCGGCCTGTACAAGCCACCCGCTTTGCCGGCCGTGCTCGGCATGGAGGGCGCGGGCGTCGTCGAAGCCATCGGGGAAGGTGTCACGGAAGTCGCCGTGGGGGACCGTGTCGCCTATGCCTCCGGCCCCATGGGCGCCTATGCCGAGGCGCGCACCAACAAGGCCGACCGCCTGGTAAAAATTCCTGACGGCATCAGTGACGAGCAGGCCGCCTCGATGATGCTCCAGGGCATGACGGCGCAATATCTGTTGCGCAGCACCTATCGCGTGAAGGCGGGCGAGACGATCCTGGTTCACGCGGCGGCCGGCGGCGTGGGCCTCATCATGGTGCAATGGGCCAAGCATCTGGGCTGCACCGTCATCGGCACCGTCAGCACCGAAGCCAAGGCCGAACTGGCCCGCGCCAATGGTTGTGACCATGTCGTCCTCTCGGGCGAGGATTTGCCCGCCGCCGTCAAGCGCATCACCGGCGGTGCCATGCTGCCCGTGGTCTATGACAGCGTGGGCCGCGACAGCTTCACGGCCTCGCTCGATTGCCTCGCGCCCTTGGGCATGATGGTGAGTTACGGGAATGCCTCAGGCGCTGTGCCGCCGATTGATATCGGCATCCTGGCCGCCAAGGGCTCGCTTTACCTCACGCGCCCCACGCTGGGTTCCTACACCATGAAGCGCGCCGACCTTGAAGCTGTCGCGGCCGAGCTTTTCGCCGTGGTGAAGAGCGGCGCGGTGAAGCTGCAGATCAATCAGCGCTATGCCCTGAAGGACGCCGCCCAGGCCCATCGTGACCTGGAAGCCCGCAAGACCACCGGCAGCACGGTGCTGCTGCCCTGAGGCGTCAGCGCAGCACGAAATACCGGTAGCGATAGGCTTCCGTGAGCCCCAGCCCCGCCTGGAGTGCCACGGAAGCCGTATTGCTGATGGCGACCTGGGCGAAGCAGCTCCTCGCGCCCAGCCCCTGCCCCCAATGCGCCGCAGCGCGGATCAAGCGTTGCGCCAGCCCGCGCCGCCGAAACTCCGGCCGCACCGCGATGTCGAAAATTCCCGTGAATCGCCCGTCGCAGGTGGCGGACATCGCCGCCGCCGCCTGACCCTCCTCATGGAGAACGAGCCAGATGGCCGGGATGGCGAAGAGCTTCACCGCCTCTTGTTTTTCCGCGCGGCGCGCGGCGGATTGATACTCGACCGTGCCGATCACTTCGAGCCAGTCGGCATCCGGGGCGGGCAGCAGGCGGATCGCTTCATCTTCCCGTGGTACCACCTGGCCGCAGGTCACATGGCTCTCATCGGCCTCAACCCACCCACCGCCCCGAAGCAGTGCTTCAAGCCCTGGCGGATCAAGCGGCGCGGAGCGGAAGCGCGGCGTCATTCCGAGCCGATGATAATGCGCCGCCACGCGGGTGATGCGCGCCGCCAGTTCCAAATCCGGCGAGGGATCGAGTGAGCAGGCCGCATTGGCCCGGCCGGTGCCGCCCAGGAAGGCACGCACCACGAAGGGTCCATCAAATACGACCCGTGGGGAGGGCAGCGCGTTCAGCGTCGCACGCTCCAGCGCATGCACCAATTCGAGCATCACGGGGCGTCCTGGGCCAGTTCGGTTATGGCATGCTGGTAGGTCTTGTCGAACAGCGCCTCCAGGGCCGGGTTCACCCCGCGCAGCCCCGCCGCCACCCGTCCGGCCCAACCCACATATTCCACGCGCCGCGCATGATTCCAGCTGGCGGGGGGGGCGGCGACGATGGCGTGCAGGTTGGAAATCTTGTCGGCCAGCTTCACCATCTTGGCCGCTGTCGTCTTCTTGGGCGCCTGGGAGACCTGCAATGCCTTGCGCATCTCCTTGGGCAGGCTCTTGTCGTCCGAGACCTCGGCCACGATGCCGGCCACTTCATCGCCAAAGCGGGCGGCCAGGGCCTCCAGCGTTACGGGCTCGGGGTCATTGTCGCTGTCCTCCACCGTATCATGCAGCAGGGCAGCGATGATGGCGGCTTCCGGGGCGTCATGCTCCGCGAGAATGCGGGCCACCTCCAGCGGATGATTGATATAGGGCTCGGCCGCCGCGCCCTTGCGTCGGTGTGTGGCATGGACGGCGGCAGCGAAACTCGCCGCCGCCAGGATCTTCGCGCTCAGGGCCTGAGCCTCCTTAATGGGCTTGAAGCCGGGGAACGGTCCCCATTCGTGTTTATGCCAGGTCTTATTTGTATCGCGGATTGACCGGCTGCTGCTGATAGACAGGCGGGGCCTGCGGCGTGGTGATCACGCCGGTCGCGGCACCCACCGCGCCGCCGGTGATGGCGCCAATCGCCGCACCACGCCCGCCGCCGGCGATGGCGCCGATGGTGGCGCCGGTGCCGGCCCCGATCAGCGCGCCGCCCGCCGCCCGCTGGCCTGGATCATAGGGGTTGGTGCAGGCCGTGGTGGCGAGGGCGGCGATGAGGCCGAAAGGGAGCACGAGATGACGCATGGAACTTGCCTCCAGGGATGTTGTCAGTTGCCGGGATGGTTCGCCGGGGATTGCCGCGTCAGGCCCCAGCCAGCCGCTCCGCTGACATAGGCGCCACGGAAGGCCGGCCCCTCGCCATCGCGGGGCGGCGCACCCACGGCGCAAGCCGTGAGCAGAAGCATAAGCCCCAAAGCCAAGCCTGGCCTGATCATCCGCTGATCCTTCCGCGACACCCCATCATTCTTCAAAGCAAAAATGGCAGGAAGATGGGTGAAGCTGACTGGCGCGAAAGCGCAGACCGGAACCCGCTTCAGGTGTTCATCGCGTCGAAGAAATCCTGGTTCGTCTTGCTGTATTTCAGCTTGTCGGTCAGGAATTCCATCGCGTCCTGCGTGCCCATCGGGTTCAGGATGCGGCGCAGCACCCACATCTTGGACAGCGT
>CANHTE010000392.1 GCA_947462945.1 Acetobacteraceae bacterium | reverse complement strand
GCCAGCCCGGCAGCAACCGTCACCACCAGATCGTCGGCGTGCAGCGGTCCGAAGCGGAACATGCGCTGCGCGAAGGGCAGCGCCAGCGTGACGCCCAGCATCACCGTCACCGCCAGCATCACCCAGCGAAGTGCTGCATTGCGCCGCCGAAAGGCTGTGACGATCGAGGCACTAAAGGAGCGATTCACGAAGATCAGCCCGACGATACAGAGCACCAGGGCGAAGAATGTCAGCGACCGGACCTCACCCTCCGGCATGCCGCGATCCAGCGCTACCAGGTAGATGCCAGCCGTGAGCGCCAGCACGACGGCCCCCTGCAGCACGCTCCAGCCCAGCAGCGAGGCGGAGAACAGCGGTGCCGCGGGGTTGCGCGGCGGGCGCTGCATGATGCCCTCCTCCTCGCTCTCGGCTTCGAAGACGAGGGTGCAGACCGGGTCGATCACCATCTCGAGGAAGGCGATGTGCATGGGCCACAGCAGAATCGGCAGGCCGAAGATCAGCGGCAGCAGCGCGAGGCCAGCGATCGGCACATGAATGGCAATGATGAAGCCCATCGACTTGCGCAGGTTGTCGAAGACGCGCCGACCCAGGCGCACGGCCGCGACGATGGAGCCGAAATCATCGTCCAGCAGCACCAGCGACGACGCCTCGCGCGCCACGTCGGTGCCGCGCCCCCCCATGGCGATGCCGATATGCGCGGCCTTCAGTGATGGCGCGTCGTTCACGCCATCGCCGGTCATCGCCACGACCTCCCCGTCGGCCTTCAGGGCGGCCACGATGCGCAGCTTCTGCTCCGGCATGATGCGCGCAAAGATCGTGGTGCTGCGCAGCTGTGCCGCCAGGGTTGCGTCGTCCATGCCGGAAAGCGCATCGCCCGTCACGATGTTCTCGGCGTCCAGCCCCGCCTGGCGCGCGATGGCGGCGGCCGTGGTCGGATAGTCGCCAGTGATCATGACAACGCGGATGCCGGCCGTGCGGCATTCGGCCACAGCCTCAGCCACGCCCGGCCGCAGCGGATCGGCCAGGCCAACGAGTCCCAGCAGGCCGAAGGCGAAGCCGTCCTGTGTCTCCGGCCAAGCCTTCCCGTCGGGCGTGGCGCGGGCCACAGCCAACACGCGCATGCCCTTGGCGGCCAGCGCCTCGGTCCGCACGGTCAGTTCGGCGGCGGCGGCGGCGTCCAGGTGGCACAGCGCGGCAATGGCCTCGGGCGCACCCTTGGCGGCGACGATGGTTTCCGTGCCCGACCGCCAGACATTCGTCATCGCCAACAGGTCGGGCCGAAGCCCGTAGGTTTGAACAAGGTCCAGCGCGGGCGGAGGCAGCCCCTCAGCCACCACATGGAAAGCCCTCTCCATAGGGTCGAAGGGCTGTGGCGCGCTGGCCAGTCGGCCGGTCTCAGCCAGCAGCGCAAACCCCGCCGGCAGCCCGCCACCCCGCGGCTGGAAGGCCGCGCCGTCGGGCAGGCACAGTTCTGCGACCGTCATGCGGTTCTGGGTCAGCGTACCGGTCTTGTCGGTGCACAGCACCGTGGCCGAGCCGAGCGTCTCGATCGCCGCCGCGCGCCGCGTCAGCACCCGCGCCTTGGAGATGCGCCAGGCGCCCATCGCCATGAAGACGGTGAGCACCACCGGCAACTCCTCCGGCAACATGGACATGCCAATGGCGATGCCTGCCAACAGCGCATCCAGCCACCCGCCGCGCAAGGTGCCGTAGAGCACCACCGCCAGCACGCTGACGACGCCGCCAAAAATCGCGCAGAGCTTCACGAGCCGGTGCATCTGCGCCTGCAGCCGCGGCGGCTCGGGGTCGAGCGCGCTGAGGGACTGGCCGATCCGCCCGATCTCACTGTGCGGACCAGTCGCCGTCACCTCGGCGATGCCACTGCCCCGCACCACCAGCGAGCCCGAGAAGACATACGGCAGATCATCGCCGCCGGGCCGCGCCGGTTGCGATGCCGCGCCTGCCACCTTCCGCACCGGAACCGACTCCCCGGTCAGCAGCGATTCATCGGTCTGGACGTCGCTGGCCTCGATCAGCCTGGCATCGGCCGGCACGCGGTCGCCCTCCGCCAGCACCACCAGGTCGCCGCGCACGACCTCACGGCCGGCAATGCGCTGGCGCTCGCCCCCGCGGATCACCAGCGCGCGCGGGCTGGTGAGGTCGCGAAGGGCCTCCAGGACGCGTTCGGTGCGGCTTTCCTGGACGACCGTGATCACGATGGAGAACAGCGCGAAGGCCAGGAGGATCAGCGCCTCTTCCGGACTACCGAGCAGGAGGTAGAGCACACCCCCGCCGAGCAGCAGCGCCAGCATGGGCTCGCGCAGCACATCGAGTACGATCCGGAACGGCGTTCGCCCGCCGGTGCGCGCCAACTCATTCGGGCCATCGGCCTTCAGGCGGGAAGCGGCCTCCAGCTCGCTGAGGCCGCTGCCAATTGCATGGGCTGTTGGTGCATCCAGCATGGCGGTTGTCCTTTTGGGCACCTGGTGCCGAATGCCCGTGGCGCGAAGGAGGGCGGGGTCGCAGAGGTAGAACGCGCGGCCGGCGCGATCGGCCGAGGGTGTCCCTGATCGTTCGCATCAAGGCGCTCAACCGCCGGACGAAGTATATTTTGGCCGTGCTCATCCTTTTCCCGGTCTCGGGCGTTGATCTGAAGCAAGGACGTTGGCCGCGGGCCGCGCGTGGGTTGGGTTCGTGGGATGGCGACACCGGTCGGGCCAGCAAAAGGCTGCGTCCGGAGCCACACGCGATGAGGTCACCATGGCGATCAAGGACATTGGCCCGAAGCCGCAATCCTTCGACATTGAACACGCGACGAAGGAAAACCAGGACTATCGCGCCGTCGCCTGGAGCGGGCGCTACTTGCAGGTGACGCTGATGTCGATCCCGGTCGGCGGCGATATTGGCCTCGAGGCGCATCCGGAGACGGATCAGTTCCTGCGCCTCGATGCCGGTCATGGTCGCGTTCAGATGGGCCCGGCGAAGGATGACATGCCCTTCGAGAAGGATGTGTCGGACGGCTGGTGCGTTCTGGTTCCGGCCGGGACTTGGCACAACATCACCAACATCGGCGCAACACCGATGCAGGTCTACGCCATCTACGCGCCCGCCCATCACAAGCCCGGCAAGGTGCAGGCGACGGCGGCGGCGGCCAAGAAAGACCAGGACGACGAACCGGCCGACTGGTCGGTACAAGGAAGCCCTGCGCTCG
>CANHTE010000391.1 GCA_947462945.1 Acetobacteraceae bacterium | reverse complement strand
GCCCGCCGCATAGGGCACGATGAGGCGCACGGGCTTTTGCGGCCAGGGAGCTTGGGCGAAAGCGGTGGCGGGCAGCAATGCCGGCAGGGCCAGCAGTGGGCGTCGGGTTATCATGGCGTTTCCTGTGTTGGGCGCAGTTTCACCCGGCACGGCCATGGGCGGAAGCCCCTGGAATGTGTAATTGGGCATGCATGCATCCTCGCGTGACCGTCATCGGCCTGGGCTATGTCGGCCTGCCCACCGCGGCCCTTCTCGCCAGCCGTGGCATGGCGGTGCAGGGCGTGGACAGCAACGCGGCGGTGCGCGCCACACTGGCGGCCGGGCGCATCCACATCAATGAGGCTGACGTCCAGGCCCTGCTGGAACGCGCGCTGCGCGCCGGGCTCTTCACCCTGCATGCCGAACCACCGCCGGCCGATGTCTTCATCATCGCCGTGCCCACGCCGCTGGGCGAGGATCGCGCGCCCATGCTCGGCCATGTGTGGGACGCGGTGCGGGCCATGGCGCCGGCGCTCAGCCCCGGCAATCTGGTGCTGCTGGAAAGCACCAGCCCGATCGGCACCACCGCCCGCATCGCGGCCCTGCTGGCCGAATTGCGCCCTGAGGTGACGGACCTCGCCATCGCCTATGGGCCGGAACGCGTGCTGCCCGGCCGCATCCTGACGGAGCTGGTGGAAAATGACCGCGTGGCCGGCGGCCTGACGCCTGAGGCCACAAAGCGCGCCAAGGATTTCTATCGCCTCTTTGTGCGCGGGCAGGTGGTGGGCACGGATGCGGCCACGGCCGAGATGGTGAAACTCTCGGAGAACGCCTTTCGCGATGTGAACATCGCCTTTGCCAATGAACTCTCGCTGATTGCGGGCGCGCATGGGTTGGATGTCTGGCGCGTGATCGAGATCGCCAACCGCCACCCGCGCGTCAGCATCCTGCGGCCAGGCCCCGGCGTGGGGGGGCATTGCATCGCGGTCGATCCCTGGTTCCTGGCGCATGGCGCGCCCGGGGCGGTGCGGCTGATCCCCGCCGCGCGCGCGGTGGATGCGGCCAAGCGCCAGGCCGTGCTGGAGGCTGCCTCAGCCATTTGCGCGCGGGGTGAGCGGCTGATCTGTCTGGGCCTCGCCTTCAAGGCCGATGTGGATGATCTGCGCGAAAGCCCTGCGCTGGAGATCGCGGCCACACTGGCCGCGCGCCATCCCGGGCAGGTGGTGTTGGTGGAGCCGCATTTGCGCACGGCGCCCGCCGGAGTGAACGCTCCGCTGGTCTCGTTGGAAGAAGCGCTGGCGGGCCCGGGCGCCCTGCTGGTATTGACGGACCATGCCGCCTTCCGGCGTATCCCTGCCGCCCAGCGCGCGGGGCGCCGCATTCTGGACACCCGCGGAATCTTCCGCGACGAGGAGAGACCCTGATGCCCGATGGTTCCGTGACCCTGCCCGCCCCCGCTGTGCCTGCCTTGGCGCAGATCGAAGCGGTGGTGCAAACCTATCTCGACGGCCTCTACGAAGGCGATGGCGCAAAGATCGCAGCCAGCTTCCATCCCGTCTCGCATCTCTACAATGTGGTGGAGGGCGCGGTGGTGGATCTGCCGCGCGCGGATTGGCTCACGATGATCGCCGGCCGCGCCTCGGCAGCCTCGCGCGGGCTGGTGCGGGAGGATCGAATCCTGGCGATGGATATGGCGGGGGATGACACGGCCTGCGTGAAGGTGAATTGCTGCATCCCGCCGCGCTACTTCACCGACTATCTGCTGCTGCTGAAGACGGCCGAGGGCTGGAAGATCGTCAGCAAGAGTTTTCATACCGAGCTTCGCTCGGTTTGACTTTTTTGACGCCCTCAGACGCCGGGCGCGCGCGTCCGCGCGCTTGGCTTCGGAATGCTGAAGCATTCCGCCGGGCCTATTCGGCCCGGATCCTCACTGGGCGGCGCTGATCCTTTCGGTCAGGCCGCTGGCTGGAGCACATACGCGACGCCTGCGCGCGCGGCGACATCGCGCACATGCTGCACCAGGCTTTCCGGCATCGGGATTCCCTCCACCAGACGCTTGGCGCGCGAGGCCTCCTCCGGCTCGCCCGGCACCAGCACGGGCTTGGCCGGGTCGGCCGGGCGCGTTGCGTGCAGCACGTCGATCACCGCATCCAGGTCGTTCTCATAGCCTTCGATGTCGCGGAAGGCGCGTGGGTCCACGGCCAGCATGAAATGGCCGATATTGTTGGGGTCGCTCGGCTTCTGCGTGCGGTTGCGGATGGGTGAGAAGCTGGCACCCACCATCGCCCCGCCCAGGATATGCGCCATCAGCGCCAGGCCGTAGCCCTTGTGGCCGCCCATGGCCTCTGAGCCACCCACGGGCGTGATGCCGCCTTCCTTGTGCTTGAACACATAGTCATTGGCGATGTGACTGTCAGTCACAGGCCGGCCCTCGCCATCCTGCACCCAGCCCTCGGGCAGGGCTTTGTCATTGAGGTGATAGACCTTCACCTTGTTGCCGGCGACGGTCGTGGTCGCCATGTCGAGCACCACGGGCTTGTGCTGGCCGGCGGGGGCGGCGAAGGCGATGGGGTTGGTGCCCAGCACCGGCTCGGCCGCGCGGGTTGGCACCATCAGAATGCCGCGCGTGGAGGAGGTCACCATGCCAATCAAGCCGGCGTCCGAGGCGATGCGCGCATAGCAGCCGGCGGCACCAAAGTGGTGGCTGTTCACCACGCCGACGGCACCCACACCAAAGGCGCGCGCCTTCTCGACCGCCAGCTTCATCGCCATGAAGGCGGCCGGGTGCCCCAGGCCATCCGCGCCATCCACCATCGCCGTGGCGGCGAAATCCCGCACCACGCGCGGCTCCCCCGCGATGCGCAACTGGCCCTGCCGCAGCAATTCCTCATAGGCCATGAGCATCGAGATGCCGTGGCTGTCCACGCCGGTCAGGTCCGTTTCGACCATGATGTCGGCCGTGGTCTCGGCCAGGTGGGGCGGGCTGCCCCAGGCGTGCAGGATGGCGAGGATTTGCGCGCGGATGGAATCATGGGTGGCGTGCAGCATGGCTCAATCCACCGTGGCGCCGGTGGCGCGCACGATGGGCACCCATTTCTCGATTTCGGCGGCGATGAAGGCGCGGGTGCGGGTGGGGGTCATGTTCTCCGGGATGGTGTTGCCCAGTGCCAGAATTCGCTCCCGCACCGGGCCGGCCGCGAGCTGCGCCGCGATCTGCTGCTGCAGAAATTCCAGAATGACGGG
>CANHTE010000390.1 GCA_947462945.1 Acetobacteraceae bacterium | reverse complement strand
GGCGCGGATTCCCTGCACCGCTGGTGCGACCGGGCGACGCCCACCCGCCCGGCCGGTGCGCCGCCCTTCTGGACTCTTGGCGCCAATCAATCGGGCAAGGCCGCCATCACCGCCTGGCGGGACTGGCTGGCCCCCGCACTCGCATCCGAGGCACCGCTCGATCTCTGGCCCTTCCAGGGGCCGCTGCATGGCCTCCTGCGGGCCGGGCGGCTGGCCTTGGCCGAGGTTTATCCGGCCGAGGCGCTGCGCCAGCTCGGGCTGAAACTCACCGGCAGCAAGCGCGACCAGTCCGCGCGCCGCGCCCTGGCGGAACCGCTGCGCGCCGTGCTGGATCAGCTGGGCATCGCGCCCTCAGCCCAGGCACTGGCGATGATCCGCGAGGGATTCGGCGGCGATGCCGCCGGCGAGGATCGCCTCGACTGCACCCTCGGCCTGCTGGCTCTGATCGCCGTGCTGGACGGGGTGCGGGCAGACACCATCCCGGAGGATGACATGGTGCGCCGATGGGAAGGCTGGGTCCTGGGGCAGGATGCCCCGGCTTAACGCGCGACGCGCCGGGCATTCCAGGGAATCGGGAAGGCGAAGGGCACCACATCGGCCAGTTCCGCGCGATGGGCCTGCGGCACGCTCATCTGCCCGGCGATGATGAAGTTCACATTTTCGTGGAAGCGGTCCTGAATTTCGGCGGCGAGTTGGCGGCGGCGGGCGTGATCGCTCTCGGCCGTGTAGCGCACCAGCGTCTCGCGCAGGGTCTCGTCGCAAAACCAGCCGGGGTAGTTGCGGCAATTGAAGGCGGTGCCGGCAAAGGCGATGGGGCTGAACAAATCCACGCCGGGCCAGACCAGCGGGATGGCGCTCCAGCCGCCCTGCTCCACCGGTTCGCGCCGAAGGCGCCGCGCCGCCACCGTGGCCCAGTCGCTGGAGAATTCCTCGACGTTGAAGCCGGCGCGGCGCAGCTGTTGCATCGCCATGGAGGCGATGGGGGAGAGCAGCACGGAATCGGTCGGGTGCAGAAACAGCACGCGCTCATTGTTGTAGCCCGCCTCGCGCAGCAGGGCGCGGGCGCGCTCGGGGCTGCGCTGGGCCAGATTTGGATGCGTCGCCTCGACGCTGCTGGGGGCATTGCAGGTGAAGACGCTGGTGCAGTCCGGCAGGTAGAAATCGGGCGGCAGGCCCATGGCCGCCATCAGCTCGGCCTGGTTGAGGGCCGCCTGCGCCGCCTGGCGCACCAGCGGCTTGTCGAAGGGCGGCACCGCGTGGTTCAGACTGATGAAAGGCATGAATTGCGCGGCGCGCAGCACCACCACATTGCGGTTGCGACGCAGCGGCAGGATGAAATCGGGCGGCAGCGATTCCAGCATGTCCACCTCGTTCCCCTGCAAGGCCGAGACGCGCGTCGCGGGATCGGTGATGGAGACGAATTCCGCCACCTCGAAATGCACGCGCTTGCCGCCCGCCAGGCCATCCGCAGGCTCGGGGCGGGGGTTGTAGCCGGCGAAGCGGCGGAAGATCGCGCGGTCGCCCTGGCGCCATTCCGCGCGGTTGAAGGTGAAGGGGCCGCTGCCGATGAATTCGGTGATGGGGCGCATCGGGTCGGTCGCCGCGATGCGTGCGGGCATCATGAAGGGGACGATGGTGCCGGGCTTGCCCAGCGCCTCGATCACGAAGCCGAAGGGGCGGGCGAGAGTGAGCGTGAAGTCGCGCGGGCCATCGGCGGTGAGGCTCCCGGTGGCCGCCATGAGAAGCTGGCCGAGGCCGTCGCGGGCACCCCAGCGGCGGATCGAGGCGACGCAATCCTCGGCGGTCACGGGCTGGCCGTCATGCCAGATCAGACCCTCGCGCAGGCGGAAACGATAGGTGAGGCGATCCTCGCTGATGCTCCAGGATTGCAGCATTTGCGGGCGATATTGGCCCTGGCTGTCCATGCTGATCAGCGTGTCGAACACCATATAGCCAAATTGGCGCGTGGCGTTGTTGGTGGAAATGATGGGGTCGAGAATCGCCAATTCCTGGCCGAGCACGATGCGCAGCGGCCGTTGTGGCTGGGCCAAGGCCGGGAATGCGGCCAGCAGGGCGAGCAGCAACAGCGCCCCCCGCAGCGCGGATTGCAACCATCGGGCAGCGTGGGGCATGGGATTCTCCTGCTGGTGTCGGCCGGCGTTATCCCGGCGCATGGCCTTCGAGCATCGCCCGCAGGCGCGCCGGCACGTCGCGTTCTCGAAGCGCCGCGACCGCGAGCGGATCGAAATCGCGGCAGGTGGCGTAGAGATAGTTGGCCAGAGAACGAAGCTCGCTCAGCGGCCGCGAGTCGCGTCCCAGCACCGCGTCCAGCAGCAGCGCGACGCGCCGCAGGGCGCGATCTTCCTCCGCCGCTGCCGGCGCGCCGAAGCCGATCTGCCGGGTGATGTCGTGGTGGATGGTGAACTCCTCCAGCCCATCCGCGATCACAGCCGGCGTGTCACCGAGCTCGCGCAGGCGGTGCCATTGCCCGCCGGGCTCGCTCCAGAGCATGTGCGTCGCGTCTGACATTCAGGCGCCCTGCAACTCCACCTTCTCGGCCGCGTGGTGGAAATTCGCCCGCTGATAGCCGGTCATGAAATCCGGATAGATGATCGCGGCTTCCCGGGCCGGGCTGCCATCCGCCGTGATCGGCGCCATCACGGCATGATAACTCGCGTCCATGAAGAAGGGGATCGCGTAGCGCTCACGCCCCGAGCGGTTGATCACGCGATGCGGCGTGGCGAGGAAGCGCTTGTCGGTCCAGCGGCGCAGCATCATGCCGCCATTGATCAGCAGCGCGCCCTCAGGTGCTGGGGCGTCGAGCCAGCTGCCATCGGGCAGGCGCAGCGAAAGGCCCGGCACCTTGTTCTGCGCCAGGATGGTCATGAAGCTCGTATCCACATGCGGCGCTATGCCGAATTCATTGGCTGGCGCGGTGGGCGGCTGGTCCGGGTAGTGGGACATGCGCAGCGTGTACATCGGTTCGGTGAAGAAGGGCGCGAAGTAGTCCGCGGGCAACTCCAGCGCGCGGGCATAGAGCGGCAGGAGGCTCAGCCCCAGCCCTTCGAAGGCGTTGCAGGCGGCCAGGATATTCTCGCGGAAGCCGGGCAGGGCTGGCCATTGGTTGCGGCCGCGAAAGCGCAGATTGGCCAGCAGGTCGGGATGGTCGGCGGGCAATTCGCGCTTGAAGAAGACGGCCTCATTCGCATTGGGCAGCGCCACAT
>CANHTE010000389.1 GCA_947462945.1 Acetobacteraceae bacterium | reverse complement strand
CCTCATCGAGCAGGCCGGCGCCATGCTGGAGCGTGAGGCCAATGCCGTGACCGACAACCCCCTGCTGGTGGCGGGGGGCGAGCTTCTCTCGGGTGGCAATTTCCACGCCGAGCCCGTGGCCTTCGCCGCCGATATGCTGGCCCTCGCGCTGGCCGAAATCGGCGCCATCGCCGAGCGGCGCGTGGCCCTGCTGACGGACCCGGCGCTGTCCGGCCTGCCGGCCTTCCTGGTGCAGGCGGGCGGGTTGAATTCGGGCTTCATGATTGCGCAGGTTACCGCCGCCGCCCTGGCCGCCGAAAACCGCGCCATGGCCACGCCGCGCAGCGTGGACAGCCTGCCGACCTCGGCCAATCAGGAGGATCACGTCTCGATGGCGACCAATGCCGGGCTGCGGCTGCGGCCCATGGCCGAGAATGTGGAGGGCATCCTTGCCATCGAATATCTGGCGGCGGCGCAAGGCATCAACTTCCACCGCCCGCTGACCAGCAGCGCCGAAATCGAGGCCGCGCATGCCCGGCTGCGCGCGCATGTGGCCCCCTGGGATGAGGACCGGCTGATGGCACCCGACATCACGCTGGCCCGCCGCCTGCTGCGGGAGATGCCGCTGCCATGAGCTTCGACCATGTCTGGCTGAATGCGCATCTGGCGACCATGGGCGATGACGCGCTGGGCGTGATCGAGGATGGCGCCATTGCGGCCCAGGATGGCCGCATCGCCTGGATCGGGCCACGCGCCGCCCTGCCCGCCCATGATGCGCCGGTGACGGATTGCGCCGGCGCCTGGATTTTGCCGGGGCTGATTGATGCGCATACGCATCTGGTCTTTGGCGGCAATCGTTCCGCCGAATTCGAGATGCGCCTGGGCGGCGCCAGCTATGAGGAGATTGCCCGGGCCGGGGGCGGCATTCTCTCCACCATGCGCGCCACCCGCGCGGCCACACAGGCGCAGCTCGTCCAGGCCGCGCTGCCCCGGCTGGATGCGCTGCTGGCCGAGGGCGTGACCACCATCGAGATCAAGTCCGGCTACGGGCTGGAATTGGACACCGAGTTGCGGCAACTCCGCGCGGCGCGCGCCCTGGGGATGCAGCGCCAGGTCAGCGTGGTCACCTCGCTGCTGGCCGCCCATGCGGTGCCGCCGGAATATAAGGGCCGCCAGGGCGCGTATCTGCGCCTGGTGATCGAGGAAATTCTCCCCCGCGCGGCGGCGGAGGGCCTGGCCGATGCGGTGGATGCATTTTGCGAAAGCATCGCCTTCACCCCCGCCGAAACCGCCGAACTTTTCATGGCCGCGCAGCGCCTGGGCCTGAAGGTGAAGCTGCATGCCGATCAATTGACCGATGGCGGCGGGGCCGCCCTGGCCGCCGCCCATGGCGCGCTCTCGGCCGATCATCTCGAGCGCAGCAACGCGGATGGCATCGCCGCCATGGCGCGGGCCGGCACCGTGGCCATGCTGCTGCCGGGTGCCACGCTGATGCTGCGCGAGACGCATTTGCCGCCCATCGCCGCCATGCGCGCGCATGGTTGCCGCATGGCGCTTTCCACCGACATGAATCCCGGCTCCTCCCCCGCGCTTTCGCTGTTGCTGATGCTCAATCTGGGTTGCACGCTGTTCCGGATGACGGTGCCCGAGGCGCTGCTGGGCGTGACGCGCCACGCCGCCGCAGCACTGGGCCTGACGGATCGCGGCGTGCTGGCCCCGGGCCTGCGCTGTGACCTGGCGCTGTATCGTATCCAGCGCCCGGCCGAGCTTTGCTATTGGCTGGGCGGCAATCCCTGCCTGGGGCGCGTGGTCGCCGGGATGGCGGCGTGACGGCCCTGGAGATCGAGGCCATCCTCCATCGCGGCGTGCCACTGGGCGCTGTGTGGGGCGTGCGCGTGCTTTCGGCCACGGCCGAGGAAGCGAGGCTGGAACTGCCCCATGACGCGGCGCTGCTGCGCCCGGGCAACACCGTCTCTGGCCCGGCCATCATGGGCCTGGCGGATATGGCCATGTGGGCCGTGCTGCTCGCCGGCAGCGAGGGGCGTGACGAAAGCCTCACCGCGAACATGCATGTGAATTTCCTGCGGCCCTGCGGCCCCGGCCCGATCATCGCCACGGCCCGGCTCATCAAGGGGCAGGGCCGCAGCATCTTTGGCGAGATCGCCATCCGGGCCGCGGGCGCCTCGGACGTCGCGGTGCATGTCACCACCAGCTGGGTGCGCATGGCCACGCCCCGTTGAGCTGCGCCTTGGGAGTTCTCTGCCGGGCTGCTAGACCCCTTGTCATGATTCGCGCGCCCTTCCTTGCCCTGCTGCTGCTGGCCGCACCCTGCGGCGCGCAGAGGGTGGCGGGACAGACGGTGGCGGCGCAGACGGGGGCGGCGCAGACGGGGGCGGGACAGGCTGCGGTTGCGCAGAGCCAGATGGTCGTGGCCTCCCACCCGTTGGCCGCCGAAGCAGGGCAGGCCGTGCTGCGCGCCGGGGGCTCCGCCCTGGATGCCGCCATTGCCATCCAGGCCGTGCTGACCCTGGTGGAGCCGCAATCCTCCGGCATTGGCGGCGGCGCCTTCCTGCTGCACTGGAACCCGGCCAGCCGCGAACTCGCCAGCTGGGACGGGCGGGAGACGGCGCCCGCCGCCGCGCGGGGTGACATGTTCCTGCGCGATGGCCGGCCGATGGAATTCCTGGATGCCATCATCGGCGGCCGCGCCGTGGGCGTGCCGGGCGTGATGCGCATGCTGGAAGCCGCGCATCGTGTGCATGGCACCCTGCCCTGGGCCGATCTCTTTGCCCCCGCCATCCGCCTGGCGGAGGAGGGCTTTGCCGTCTCACCCCGGCTGGCGCGGTTGCTGGCGGGTTCCGCTGGCATCCTGCGGCGGGACCCCGGCGCGCGTTCCATCTACTTCACGGCCGATGGCGCGCCGCTGGCCGAGGGCGAACGGCTGCGCAACCCGGCGCTGGCCGCCACCTTGCGCGCCCTCGCCGAACAGGGGGCGGATGCCCTGCATCGCGGCCCCATCGCGCAGGAGATCGCGCGCGCGGTGCGCGGCCATGCCAATCCCGGCCTGATGACGGCCGATGACCTGGCGGGCTACGCCCCGCACCGCCGTGCTGCGCTTTGCATGCCCTATCGCGCCTTCACGCTCTGCGCCCCGCCGCCGCCCTCGGGCGGGGCGGTGGTGCTGCAAATCATGGGGCTGCTCGGCCATTTCGACATGCCGGGCCTGGACCCCGCGGGCGCCGATG
>CANHTE010000388.1 GCA_947462945.1 Acetobacteraceae bacterium | reverse complement strand
TGCCGCCCAGCGGCATGACGGTCTGCACCGAGCCCTTGCCGAAGCTGCGCGTGCCCAGCACCACCGCGCGCCGATGATCCTGCAAAGCGCCGGCCACGATCTCACTCGCCGAGGCGGAGCCGCCATTGATCAGCACCACCATCGGCAGGCCCTGGGTGATGTCACCCGCCCGCGCATTCCAGCGCTGCGCATCTTCGGGCCGCCGGGCGCGGGTGGAGACGATCTCGCCCTGATCCAACAAATCATCCGTGACCTGCACCGCCTGGTCGAGCAGGCCGCCGGGATTGTTGCGCAGGTCGAGCACGACGCCCTTGAGATTGCCGCCCGCCTGCTGCCGGAGCGAGGTCATCGCGCGGCGCAGATTGACCTCGGTCTGCTCATTGAAGGAGGTGATGCGGATATAGGCGACATCATTCCCCTCCAGCCGGAAACGCACCACCTGCGGGCGGATGACGTCTCGCGTGATGGAAATTTCCAGCGGCCGGGCCTCGCCCTCGCGCCGGATGGTGAGGCGGATGGCGGTGCCGCGCTCGCCGCGCATCTGCTCCACCGCCTCCTGCAGGGTCATGCCCTGGGTGGAATTGCCGTTCAGATGGGTGATGAAATCGCCGGGGCGGATGCCCCCGCGCGCGGCGGGCGTTTCGTCAATCGGGGAGATGACGCGGATATAGCCGCCCTCCTGCGTCACCTCGATGCCCAGGCCGCCGAATTCGCCGCGCGTCTGGACCTGCATGTCGCGGAAATTGCGCGGGTTGAGATAGGCGCTGTGCGGGTCCAGCCCGGTCAGCATGCCGTTCACCGCATTCTCGACCAGGTCCCGGTCCTGCACCGGCTCCACATATTCGGCGCGGACACGTGCAAAGACGTCACCGAAGAGTTGCAGCAGCCGGTAGGTCTCCGCGCGGCCGCCATCGGGCGCCGCCTGGGCCCAGGCCGCCACCATGGGGCCCGCGATGATGCCGGCGGCGAAAGCGCCCGCCACGGCAGCGGTGGTCCCGACCTTGAGCTTCATCCAGCGAGCCTCATTCCAGTGATTGCAAGTGCCCCTTCCGCGGATGGCATCGGGCATACCGGCAGTTGTACCGCCGACTATGCACAAGATGCACCGTCATCAGGCAAGGGAAAGCTTAATGCTTCGACAATAACGCTTCAATCAGCCAGGGAAATGCGCGTTTCTGGGGGAAAGGCAAGCCTTGTCACCCTTTGTCTCAATCAACACCCCGCGCGGGCACGCCCGCCACCACGCGGCCAGGCGGCACATCGGCCAGCACGGCGGCGCCCGCGCCGATCACGGCATCGGCCCCAATGCTCAGATTGGGCGCGATCACGACGCCAGCGCCCACCATCGCCCGCGCCCCGATCCGCACCCCGCCACACAACACGGCGCCGGGCGCCACATGGGCGCCCTCCTCCACCACCACATCATGTTCAACGATGGCCCCGGTATTGATGAGGGCGAGGCGCCCGATTCGCGCCAGCGCCCCCAGCACCACGCGCGGCATCACCACCGCCCCCTCCGCGATCTCGGCACTGCCGGCACGGATGACCGAGGGGTGAAGCAGCACAGGCAAGGCACAGCGCATCCGCGCGGCCGCTGCCAGCCGCAGCGCATTGCCGCCCAGCGCAATCAGCAATGGCCCCCCATCATGCGCCGCCTCATCCCCCAGCACCGCCAGGCCGAGCATGTCCGGCAGCGGCGCGCGGGCATCCAGGAAGCCGCGAGGGGCAAAACCGGCGTCGCGCGCCGCTTCGCACACGGCACGCCCGTGGCCGCCGGCGCCCAGGATCAGAATATCCATGTGGTGTACTCGGGAATTTCGTGTAGGAAGCCCGCGCCAGGGAGTTTGTTGACGATGCGGGACTTGGAATTGCTGCGGCTGGAACGCCGGGTCGGCCTCTTGCTGGCGCCGCTGCTGGAGCAGCCGGGGGCGGCGGTGGGCGTCGTGCGCGATGGCGCCTTGCTGCTGCGGCGCTCGGTCGGACTGGCCTCGATTGACCTGCATGTCCCCCTCAGCGTCACTTCCACCTTCCGCATCGCCTCCGTTTCCAAGCAATTCACCTGCGCCGCCATCCTGCTGCTGGCCCGGGAGGGGCTGCTCTCGCCCCAGGACTTCGTGCGGCAGCATTTGCCCGAACTGCCCGAGGCGCTGTCCAGCATCACGCTCGATCACCTGATGCGCAACTCATCGGGCCTGCGCGACATGCTGGAATTGCTCCGCCTGGGCGGCGCTGACCTCGCAACACCCGTGACCGAGGCGGAGCTGGACGCGGCCATCGCCCGGCAGACCACGCTGAACTTCGCCCCCGGCTCGCGGTTCCTTTATTCCAATAGCGGCTTCCGGCTGCTGGGCCGGGTGGTCGAGCGCGTCTCGGGCCAGGCATTGGGGGATTTCCTGGAGGCGCGCATCTTCGAGCCGCTGGGAATGACGCGCACGCGCCACACGCCCGATCTCGGCCAGCCGGTGCCCGGCCTCGCCACGGGATATCTTCCCACGGCGGATGGCGAGTTCCGCCGGGCGGCCCATGGCTTCCCCCTGGGTGGCGAGGGCGGCATGGTCTCGGGCGTCGAGGATTTGGCGCTCTGGGCGCGCAGCCTCTCGATCGGTGGCTTGGGCGGCGGGCTGGAAGCGGCGCTGGAAACCACGGCACCCTTCACCAACGGCACGATGAATCGTTACGCGCTGGGCCTGGATGTGGATGAGTGGCGCGGCCTTCGGCTGGTCAGCCATGGCGGGCTTTGGCCCGGCTACAAGACGGCGTTTTTGCGCATCCCTGCCAAGCAGCTGACGGTGATCGTCATCGCGAATAACGCGGCGCTCGATCCACACCACATGGCATTGCAGGTGCTGGAGGCGGCGCTGGATGGTGATGCCGGGCTGTTGCCTGCCCCGGCCGCCCTGGATCACAGCGCGATGGCCGGCTGCTGGCTGAGCGAGTCGGAGGGGCTTTCGCTCGACATCGGCGAGGATGGCACGGCGCGCATGCATGGCGTGCCCTTTGCGCTGGTCCCGGCCCAGGATGGCCGCATGGTGGCCCGGCGCGGCGCCTTCCCCTTCCGGGCAGCGCTGCCCCGGGATGGAATGATGGAGGTGGAGTTCGATGCCGGTCATCGCGCCGCCTTCCGCCGCGCAAGCCCTGTTCCGGCACCGGCCCTTGATGGGCTTTGGCATTGCGCCGAATTGGCGGCCGAATGGCGGATCGAGGGCGGGTTGGTGCAGGCCAGCG
>CANHTE010000387.1 GCA_947462945.1 Acetobacteraceae bacterium | reverse complement strand
GCTGACAGGTTGCGCGTGCAGGATGACCTCTCGTCCGGCAGGATCGAAAATCTTCCGCACGACGCCGAGTTCATCGACGGCGATGTGTCCGATGCCGCCCAAACCAGCCGGGCCATGCAGGGTGTCGCCGGCTGCTTCCATCTGGCGGCCATCGCCTCAGTCACGCGTTCCAACGAGGATTGGCTGAGCACGCATCGCACCAACCTGACTGGCACTGCCACCGCGCTGGAGGCCGCGCGCGCAGCGGGCAAAACGCCGGTGGTCTATGCTTCCTCCGCGGCCATCTCCGGCAACCCAGCCAGCATGCCGAGTACCGGGAGCACCATCGCCCGGCCGCTGACCGCCTATGGCGCCGACAAGCTGGGCTCCGAGCTGTACGCCGAGGTCGGCCGGTTGGTGCACGGAATCCCAACCTTCGGTTGCCGTTTCTTCAATGTGTATGGGCCGCGGTGGAGGAGGGGCGTTTCCGCGAGGACCTGGCCTGTCGTCTGTATGTCGTGCCGATCGAAATGCCGCCGCTGCGGGATCGCGGCGCCGATATGATCATGATCGCACGTGCCTTTTGGAAATCCTTCGCCAAGGAGGAGCGCAAGGCCTTTCGCAGCATTTCGCCGGACGCGGAGGCCCTGCCCGCCAACTACGCCTGGCCCGGAAATGTCCGGCAGTTGCGGAATGCGATCCGCAACGCGGTGGTTCTGCATGACGGCGTGGCCCTGGACCGGGGCATGTTGCCGCCGCAATTGCTGCGCTCGGCGCCACGTGGCGCCCCAACGGCCCCTCCGGCTGTCCCTCTGCCTACGCTCGCTGCATCGCCTACCCCCGCGCCTGTCACAGCTGAGCATGTGACATCAGAGCCGGCAGAGGCGGATGCACCGCCTTTCCAACTGTTCGACATCCGGCCATGCCACAGCCGTCCCCGCAGCCTGCGCCAGTGCCCGACCCGTCGGAGGCGTTGCCCCCGTTGACCATGAAGGAGATTGAGCGGCGGAGCATCCTCGCCGCCCTGCGCCATACGAATCGCGATGTGCCGCGCCCTGCAGCCCTGCTGGAGATCAATCCCTCAACGATTTACCGCCGCATCATCACCTGGCGGGAGGAGGGGACGCTCCCGCCGGAACTGGATTGAAATGGTCTTGATGGTAGCGCTCGCCCAAGCAGCGTAAGCAGGCAGGATGTCCACCCACAAACCGAACCTGCCTGACGTGACGCCGGATAAGGTCTTCGAAATTTTCCTGATGGCCCCGCCGGGCCTGGAAGATACCCTGCTCGCCGAAGTGCGGGGCAAGGGCTTCAAGCGGCCGCGTGCCGTGCCGGGTGGCGTGGTTCTTCTGGGAGGCTGGGCGGAGGTCTGGCGCGCTAATCTCTGGATTCGCGGCGCCGGGCGCGTTTTGGCCCGTGTAGATGCCTTTCGTGTCCAGCATCTGGCCCAATTGGCCGGCCGCGCGCGGCATGTTCCCTGGGCCAGCGTGCTGCGCCCCGACATTGCCTTTCGCGTCGAGGCCCATTGCGCCCGATCGCGCATCTATCACAGCGGCGCGGCGGCCGAGCGGATCGAGACTGCCATCAAAGAGAGCCTTGGGGCCCCCCATGCGCCAGACGCGGATGTGACCGTGCGCGTGCGCATCGAGGATGATTTCTGCACCATCAGCCTCGATACCTCGGGCGACCTCCTGCACAGGCGCGGGCACAAGCTGGCCGTGGCCGCGGCCCCCATGCGCGAGACCATGGCATCACTTTTCCTCCGCCAATGCGGCTTCGACGGGAATGAGCCGGTGCTGGACCCTATGTGCGGCTCCGGCACGCTCATCATCGAGGCGGCGGAAATCGCGGCCCGGCTCAACCCCGGCCGCTCCCGCCATTTCGCCTTCGAGCAATTTGCCACCTTCGACGCCGAGGCCTGGGAACGCATGCGCAGCGTCAGCCCTCAGCGCCACCCGCCCGCTCTCTGCCACGGCAGTGACCGCGATGCGGGGGCGATCGCGATGAGCCTGGCCAATGCTGAACGTGCGGGAGTGAGCGAGTTTACGGCTTTTCAGCAGGTAGTGATCAGCGACATCACGCCGCCGCCTGGGCCATCGGGGCTGGTCATCGTCAACCCGCCCTACGGCACCCGCATCGGGGAGCGCGTAAAGCTGAGGCCGCTCTATCAGGCACTGGGGCAGGTGCTGCGCAGCCGCTTCACGGGCTGGCGCGTCGGCCTTGTCACGGCCGAGCCGATACTGGCCCAGGCCACGGGTCTGCCTTTCCTGCCGCCCCGCGCGCCGGTTCCGCATGGCGGGCTGCGCGTAACGCTGTTTCGCACCGACCGCCTCGCCTAAAGGCGCCGTTGCTCGCTGCCTCGCAGTCTGCGAGAGGTGGCTTGGCATGCCGCATGCCCTGCTGACCCCGAATGGTTGAGGCGTAAATGGCATGTGCGGCATTGTTGGCATGTTGAACGGGCATCCAGTGGCGGTTGATCTCGCGGCGGCTCTCGGTCGGCTCGAATATCGCGGCGAGGATTCGGCGGGCGTGGCCTTGGCTGGCCCCGGCCTGCCGGTGCATCGCATCCTAGGCCGCGCGACCTATCTGACTGAAGTGCTGGAAGCGGCCCAGCCCCAGGGCCACGCGGGCATTGGTCATACGTGCCGGGCCCTCCATGGCCGCCCCGAACTGCGCAATGCCCATCCGCACAGCCATGGCGGCGTCGCCGTGGTGCATAATGGCATCATTGAGAATTATGACGTGTTGCGCCGCCAACGACGCCGATAGCCTGCGCCACAACCCGGCTTTCAAGCTCGCCCTCGGTCGCCTGCCAGATGCTGCCGAGCTGTGTTCGCAGCCAACCATCTCGCGCCTCGAGAACTTGCTGCGGCCGCGCGAGTTGCTGCGCATGAGCCAGGCCATGGTCGGTCTCTACCGCGACGGCTTCCGCCAGGTGCCACGCCGCATCACACTCGACATCGACGACACCTTCGATGCCGTCCATGGCGGCCAGCAACTGCGCCTGTTCAACGCCTACTAAGATGAATGCGGCTTCCAGCCGATCGTCGTCTTCGACGGCGAGGGCCGCCCCGTCGCCGCCCTGCTGCGCCCCGCCCGCCGCCCCACCGGGCGCGAGGTGCGCGGCTTTCTGCGCCGCCTGGTCCGCGCCATTCGGGGACACTGGCCGCGCGTGGACATCCTGCTCCGCGCCGACAGCCATTATTGTGCGCCCGAGGTGCTGGATTTCCGCCGCGCCGAGCGGCTCG
>CANHTE010000386.1 GCA_947462945.1 Acetobacteraceae bacterium | reverse complement strand
CTGAAGGATGCGGCCCTGCCGATCGAGGAGCGGGTGCGGCATTTCAAGCTGCCGGCTGCGCTCGCCTTCGCGCGGCTGAACGGTTTCAACCGCGTGGTGCAGGAGGCGCCGAATGCGCGCTTTGGCATCGCCGTGCGCGGCAAGGCCTGGTCCACGCTGAAGCAGGCCCTGGCCGATGCCGGCATCACGCCGGAACTGGCGCGGATGGGCGGGTTGCGCATCTGGAAGGTGGGCCTCGCCTGGCCGCTGGACGGGGACGCCGCGCGCGAATTCTGCCGCGGCCTGGAAAGCGTGCTGGTGGTGGAGGACCGCCGCAGTTTTCTGGAGTCGCAGCTGCGTGAGGCGCTTTACGCGGAGGCGCAGCGCCCGCGCCTGCACGGCAAGGATGTGCTGACCGATCTCGCGGAACTGGACTCCGCGATGATCCTGCGCGGCCTCGCCAAGACCCTGCCCGAGGCCCTGCGCACCGAACGCCTCGTCGCGCGGATCGCGGAGCTGGACGCGCTGGCCGCCGCCGCCGCCGAACCCCTGGACGTCCGCCAGCCCTATTTCTGCCCAGGCTGCCCGCACAACACCTCGACGCGCGTGCCTGAGGGCAGCCACGCGCTGGCCGGCATCGGCTGCCACTATCTGGCGAAGGACATGAATCGCGAGAGCGACCTGTTCAGCCATATGGGCGGCGAGGGTGCCGCCTGGATCGGCCAGCATCATTTCACCGAAACGCGCCACGTCTTCACCAATATGGGCGATGGCACCTATGGCCATTCCGGTGTGCTGGCGATCCGCGCGGCGATCGCGAGCAAGGCGAATATCACTTACAAGATCCTGGTGAATTCCGCCGTGGCGATGACTGGCGGCCAGCCTTTGGATGGCGAGATGACCGTGCCGCGCATCGCCGCCCAGATGGTGGCGGAGGGCGCCACCAAGGTCGTCATCGTGGGCGACGACCCCGAGCGCCATCGCAGTGATCCGCTGATCCCCCGCAGCGTCGCCTTCTACCCGCGCGCGGAGTTGGACGAAGTGCAGCGCATGATGCGCGAAGTGCCCGGCTGCTCCGTGCTGATCTACGACCAGCAATGCGCCACGGAAAAGCGCCGCCAGCGCAAGCGCGACCTGGCGCCCAAGGCGACGAAGCGCGCTGTCATCAACCCCCGCATCTGCGAGGATTGCGGTGACTGCTCGCGTGCGTCGAACTGCATCGCCATCGAGCCGATCGAGACGGAATGGGGCCGCAAGCGGCGCATTGATCAATCCGGCTGCAACCAGGATTTTTCATGTGTCGAGGGCTTTTGTCCGTCCTTCCTCACGCTGGAAGGCGCGGAGCCGGTGAGGCCGCCGACGCCCGTCATCGCCGAGGAGGCGCAGCAGCCCGCGCTGCCGGAGGCCGCGCCAGGTGATGCCTGGAACATCCTGCTGGCCGGCGTGGGCGGGCAGGGCGTGACGGCGCTTTCCGCCATCCTCGCCATGGCCGCGCATCTGGAGGGGCGGCCGGTGCGCACGCTGGATAATCTCGGCCTCGCACAGAAGGGCGGCGGGGTTTACGCGCAGCTGAGGATCGGGCGCCCAGGGGGGAATACTGGTGAGCAGGTGGCCAATCCACGCATCGGCCAGGGCCAGACGGATGCGATGATCGCGGCCGACCTCGTCGGCGCGCATGGCCGCATGGCGCGGCCGCTGCTCGGCCCCGGGCGCTCCCGCGTGGTGCTCAGCGCCGATGTCTCGCCCACCGGCCGCTTCGTGCTGAACCCCGAGACGCGCGACGATCCCGCCGCCATGCTGGAGAGCGTGCGCGCCGTGACGCGCGAGGTGGTGGCCCTGCCCGCCGCCCGCACCGTCGAGCGCGAATTCGGCGACCTGATCTTCCTGAACATCTACCTCCTCGGCGCCGCCTTCCAACGCGGGCTGATCCCCATGTCGCGCGAGGCGCTGCGCCGCGCCATCGAGCTGAACGGCGCGGTGGTGCCGAAGAACCTGGCCGCCTTCGAGGCGGGGCGGCTCGCTGGTGAAGCGGCGCCGAAGCCACCCGAGACGCTGGAGGCGATGATCGCGCGCCGCGTGGCCGACCTCACCGCCTATCAATCGGCCCGCTATGCCGCGCGCTACAGCGCCTTCGTGGCACGGGTGCAGGCTGCGGAACTGCCGGGCGAAACGCGCTTCACCCGCGCCGTGGCCACGCAGCTCCATCGCCTGATGGCCTATAAGGATGAGTATGAGGTGGCGCGCCTGCATCATGACCCGGCCTGGCAGGCGAAGCTGGCCGAGGGCTTCGCCGGCACCACGCGGATCAACCTGCATCTTGCGCCGCCGCTGCTCAGCAAGCCTGGCGCCGATGGCCGCATCCGCAAGATCAGCTTCGGCCCCTGGATGCTGCGCGCCATGGGCCTGCTGCAACACGGCAAGGCGCTGCGCGGCACGCCGCTCGACCCCTTCGGCCAGACCCAGGAACGGCGGATGGAACGCGCGTTGATCGGCGAGTACCGTGCCGGGATCGAGCGCCTGTTGGCCGGGCTGCACCCCACCAACTATGCCCAGGCCTGTGAGTGGGTCGAGGCCGCGGCCCTCATCAAGGGCTTTGGCCCGGTGAAGCTGCGCAACATCCAAGCTGCGCGCGCCCGTTGGGCCGCGTTGGAAGCCGCGCATGTTTGAGCTGCCCGAAGACACGCTGGCCCTGCGCGACACCGCGCGGGATTTCGCGCGTGAACGCATTGCCCCCCACGCCCTGCGCTGGGATCAGGAGCGCCACTTCCCGGTGGATGTGTTTCGTGAGGCGGCGGCCCTGGGCATGGCCGGTCTCTACGTGCGCGAGGAAAGCGGTGGCTCCGGCCTCACGCGGTTGGACGCGGCCGTGGTGTTCGAGGCGCTGGCAACAGGCTGCCCGACCATCAGCGCCTTTCTCTCCATCCACAACATGGTGGCCTGGATGGTGGATCGCTGGGGGGACGAGGCGCAGCGCGCCGCCTGGCTGCCGCCCCTGCTGACCATGGAGAAGATCGCCTCCTACTGCCTCACCGAGCCCGGCTCGGGCAGTGATGCGGTGGCGCTCTCCACGCGGGCGAAGCGCGACAATGCGGGTTATGTGATGGATGGCGTGAAGCAGTTCATCAGCGGCGCGGGCGTATCGGATCTCTACCTGACCATGGTTCGCACCGGTGGGCCCGGACCTTCCGGCATCTCCGCGCTGCTGATCCCCAAGGATACGCCCGGCCTGTCCTTCGGTGCGAATGAACG
>CANHTE010000385.1 GCA_947462945.1 Acetobacteraceae bacterium | reverse complement strand
GCCCCGGAGGGCAGGGCGATGGTGGTGATATGCATGCGGCCCGGGCGGGTCAGTGCCGGGCCAGCAGCCTGTCCCGCTGCCCGGCCGAGCCGATGAGCGCGGCGGCCAGGGCTTCAGCGAGGCAGGCATAGCCGCGGTCATTATGGTGCAGCCCATCCGGGGCCAGCATGTCATTCGGGGCCAGCCCGGCCTCCTGCCAGCCACGCATCAGGCGCGAGCGCGCAAAGAGCGGCACGCGCTCCTCCCGGGCCAGGGCCTGCATCGCAGCGTCGAAGGGGGCATGAGTGGGGGCTTCAAGGATGCGGGGCGCGCGCTGATTGTCCATCAGCACCACTTCGATCCCGCTCTGGCGCAAGCGGCGCAACCCCTGGCGCATGAGGGTGAGGAAGGTGCCAGGGTCATGGCCCAGCAAAACCTCATTGCCACCGGCCTGCCAGATGACGAGCTCCGGCTTATGGGCCAGCACATCGGCCTCCAGCCGGGCGAGCATGGCTTCGCTGGTTTCGCCGGATTTGCCGGCGTTGACGACGCGCAGCTCCACGCCCGGCAGCATGCTCCGCAGGGCCGCGTCCAGTCTATTGGGATAGCTTGCCAAGGGCGAGGATGCGCCGGCGCCCTCGGTGGACGAGGAGCCCAGCGCCACAATGGTCAGGGGTTGGCCGGCCTCCAGCACGGCCTGGACCCCCGGCAGAGGGGCCAGCCGCTCGCTCACGCCTGGGCAGAGTGCGGCCCAGCCCGACCAGGGCAGGCCGGCCAGCGCGGCCAGAATCACGGAGGGGAGGACACGGCGCGACATGCGCGTAAGGATAGCTCGGGACCGCTTCAATGGCCATGCAATCCAGCCACTCTGCCGTTGGCCCGGACGGCGATGCCCAACGGCGATACCCAGCGGCGATGCCCAGCGGCGATGCTCAACGGCGCGGGGCAGAGGGGTGGTTTCGCGCGTCGGAAATCCCCTCTAGCCTTCCACCCCATGATCAATCCCGCTCTCCTCCCCGCCTCCGACGCCGCCGCGCGCATTGCCGCCGGCAGCCTTTCCGCAACTGCCCTGGCCGAGGCCATGCTCGGCCGGATCGCCGAGCGCGAGCCGGTGCTGCGCGCCTTCACCCATCACGAACCGGCGCTGGTGCTCAAGCAGGCCGCGCGGGTGGATGCGGCGGTGAAGGCCGGTGCCAAGCTGCCGCTGGCCGGCCTGTTCCTGGGCGTGAAGGATGTGATTGATACGAGTGACCAGCCCTCGCAATACGGCTCTCCCATCTGGGGCGGGCACCGGCCGCGCAGCGATGCCGCCTGTGTGGCGCTGGCCCGGCGGGCGGGCGCCATTGTGGCCGGCAAGACCGTCACCACCGAATTCGCCACCCGCTTCCCCGGCCCCACCACCAATCCGCATCATCCGGGGCATACGCCCGGCGGTTCCTCCTCCGGTTCGGCGGCCGGCGTAGGGGCGGGCGTGCTGCATCTCGCCTTTGGCACGCAGACCGCGGGCTCCATCATCCGGCCGGCGGCTTATTGCGGCGCGGTCGGCTTCAAGCCGAGCTATGGCGCCTTCCACCGCGCCGGCATGAAGGTGATGAGCGAAAGCCTGGACACCATCGGCCTGATGGGCGGCAGCATCGCCGATGTGGCCCTCGGCATGACGGCGATGACGGGCTTCGCGCACAGCCTGCCCAAGCCCGGCCGCGCGCCCAGGCTGGCGCTGGTCCTCGCCCCTGGCCTTGCCGGCACGCCCGAGACGGCAGCGCTGATGGAATGCGTGAGCGAGGCGGCCCGCCGCGCCGGCGCCACCGTCACGCTGATCACGCTGGGCGCGCCCTTCACCGATGCGGTCGCGCTGCACCCGCATCTGATGCACATGGAATCGGCCGAGGCGCTGGGCTGGGAGATTGACCATGCCCGCGCCCAACTCAGCCCCGTCCTGCGCGAAAAGATGGAATGGGGCCTGGCCGAACCACGCGCCAGGCTGGCCGAAGGCCGCGCCGCCTTCGCCGCCGCCCAACTGGCCTTCAACGACGCCATTGCGGGGTATGACGCGGTGCTGACCCCCGCCGCCCCGGATGAGGCGCCGGCGGGCCAGGATTACACGGGTGATCCCATGTTCAACACGCTCTGGACATTGCTTCACGTCCCGTGTGTGACGGTGCCCATCGGCAAGGGGCCGAAGGGCCTGCCGCTCGGCGCGCAAATCGTCACGCGGCGCGGCGAGGATGCCACCTGCCTGATGTGGGGCGAGTGGCTGCATGGCGTCGTGAATGGCTGAGATTCTCATCGCCGGCGGCGGCATTGGCGGCCTGGTGGCCGCCCTGTCGCTGCAGGCGGCGGGATTTGCGCCACGCGTCTTTGAGGCCGTGGCGGAATACAGGCCGCTTGGCGTGGGCATCAACCTGCTGCCCCATGCCGTGCGGGAATTGACCGAGCTGGGGCTGGCGGAACAACTGGCCGTCACCGGGATTGCCACGCGCGAATTGCGCTACATCAGCGCGCATGGGCAGGAGATCTGGCGTGAGGATCGCGGCCTGGCCGCCGGCTATCGGTGGCCGCAATTCAGCATTCATCGCGGCCTGTTGCAGATGCTTCTGGTCGAGGAATGCCGCGCGCGCGGAATCCCGCTGCACACCGGCCATCGGGTCACTGGGTTCGCGCAGGACGCCGATGCCGTCACCGCCCGTTTCGAGAATGGCGCGCAGGCCCAAGGGGCGGCGCTGATCGGCGCCGATGGCATTCATTCCGCCATCCGCCGCCACTTCGCCCCGGGTGAGGGCGCGCCCTCCTGGCAGGGGGCGGTGCTGTGGCGGGGCACCACCATCGCAGCCCCCTTCCTGAGCGGGGCGAGCATGGTGCAGGCCGGGCATCACGATCAGAAATTCGTCTGCTACCCCATCCAGCGCCTGCCCGATGGCCAGGTGCTGACGAACTGGATCGCGGAGAAGCGCATCCCAATCACGCAGGGCTTCCACCGCGAGGATTGGAACCGCGAGGCCGACCGCAACAGCTTCCTGCCGGATTACGAAAGCTGGAACTTTGGCTGGCTGGACGTGCCCGGCCTGATCCGCGGGGCGGAGCGCGTGCTGGAATACCCCATGGTGGACCGGGACCCGCTGGAGCGCTGGTCCGAAGGGCGGGTCACGCTGCTGGGCGACGCGGCGCATCCCATGTATCCCATCGGCTCCAACGGCGCGTCCCAAGCCATTCTGGATGCGCGGCAATTGGCGCTGCATCTGGCGCGCGCGGGCG
>CANHTE010000384.1 GCA_947462945.1 Acetobacteraceae bacterium | reverse complement strand
GAGGACCATGCGCGGCGGTAAGCTTTCATTCAGCGGAATAGGCCAAGCCTGTTCCTCGGCGCGGTGATCCGCCGTGCCGGAGTTGTCATGCGGTTGAGGGTTGCGGCATTTCGCGGTATTGCGGTGCACAATGAAAAATTGAGGCTAGGCACGTGGAACAGACACTTGCGGGGCAATCGGCCCTCATCACCGGCTCGACCAGCGGTATCGGCCTGGGGATCGCCAAGCTTTATGCGGCCGCCGGCGCCAAGGTGATGCTGAACGGCTTCGGCAAGCCTGAAGAAATCGCGGCCGCGCGGGCTGAGATCGGCGCGCTGATGGGCGTGGCCAACGCCCCCTACAGCCCGGCCGACATGTCAAAGCCCGCCGAAGTCCGCGCCATGGTCGCCGCCGCCGAGGCCGAGTTCGGCAAGCTGGACATCCTGGTGAACAATGCAGGCATCCAGTTCGTCTCGCCCGTGCAGGATTTTCCGGCCGAGAAGTGGGATGCGATCATCGCCATCAACATGAGCAGCAATTTCCACGCGATCGCGGCGGCGCTGCCGGGCATGCTGGCGCGCAACCATGGCCGCATCATCAACGTCGCCAGCGCGCACGGCCTGGTGGCAAGCCCCTACAAGACGGCCTATGTCGCCGCGAAGCATGGCGTGGTGGGGCTGACCAAATCCGTCGCGCTGGAAATCGCGACCGCGAATGTCACCTGCAACGCGATTTGCCCCGGCTTCGTGCGCACGCCCCTGGCGGAAGCACAGGTCGGCCCGCTGGCCGCCAAGTTCGGCGTGAGCGAGGAGGTAGCCCTGAAGGACCACCTTCTGGCCAAGCAACCCTCCAAGCGCTGGATCGAGGTGGAGGAGGTGGCGCATATGGCGCTCTGGCTCGTCGGCCCCGGTTCAGGTGGGGTGAATGGCTCGGCGCTGTCCATTGATGGTGGTTGGCTCGCGGCCTGATGGACATCAACCCCTCCGTCGCCGCTCCTGCCATCGCGCAGAAGGCGACGCGCCGCATCAACCTGGCGCTGCAAGGCGGCGGCACGCACGGCGCCTTCACCTGGGGCGCGCTGGACCGCCTGCTGGAGGAGGAGCGGATCGAGTTTGACGGCCTCTCCGGCACGTCGGCCGGCGCGATCAACGGCGCGATCCTGGCGCTGGGTTTGCTGGAGGGCGGCAGGCAAGGCGCCAAGGATGCGCTGAACCGATTCTGGCGGGCGCTGGGGGCCAAATTCGCCGTCTCACCCATGAAGGCGACGCTGTTCGAGAAGGCGCTGTGGGGCTGGGACCTCAAATACAGCATGGGCTACAATGCGTTCGATACGATGACGCGTGTCATGTCGCCCTATCAGCTCAACCCCTTCCCGATCGAGTTCAATCCGCTGCGCAAGGCACTGGACCAGAGCCTGGATCTCGCGCGGCTGCGCTCTGACAAGAACGCGATGCGGCTGTTCATCTCCGCCACCAATGTGCGCACGGGCAAGCCCAAGGTCTTTACGCGGGCCGAGATCACGGTGGATGCGCTGCTGGCCTCCGCCTGCCTGCCCAATGTGTTCAAGGCGGTGGAAATCGACGGTGAGGCCTATTGGGATGGCGGTTACCTCGGCAACCCCGCCCTCTGGCCGCTCTATCATGAGCGCATGGCGGCCGACATTGTCCTGGTGCAGTTGAACCCCCTGCTGCGCCCCGAATTGCCGACAACGACCAGCGACATCATGAACCGGCTGAACGAGATCAGCTTCAATGCCTCGTTGATGAGTGAGATGCGCGCCATTGATTTCGTGCAGCGCATGCTGGATTCCGGGCGCCTGGAACAGCCGCGCTACCGTCGCCTGTTCCTGCACGCGATTGAGGATGAGGAGCGCATGCGCGCCTTCAAACTCAGCACCAAGTTCAATGGCGATTGGGACTTTCTGACCACCCTGCGCGATTACGGACGGGACGCGGCGGACCTGTTCATCCGCGAGAGCCTGGACAAGGTGGGGCGCGAAAGCACGCTGGACATCCAGCGCTATCTGTAGGTGATGACGCCTGAGGTCATCCATGCGCTGATCCTGCGGGATTTCGCGGAGACCGAGGCGCATGAGAGCTGGGGCGAGACAAGCCTCTTCTGCAATCCGGGCGGCCGCTTCGCGCGCGGCACCTATTTCCTGACGCTGAAATCCAAGGATGGCGCGAATGACCGCGCCTCGGCGCTGGACCGTCCTGGCGTCTTCCGCATGAGTTTCGGCTTGCCGCGCGAGCCGTTCGAAGCGCTCTTCGGGCGCCCACCCGCGCGGCCGGCCAAGGGCGGCGTGATCGAAGGGCCGTGGGATTTCACGCAGCAGGGCCAGCTCATGCCGCATCCGGTCTATGGCTGGATGAGCTGGGTCTGCATCCTCAATCCATCGGCCACTGATCTCGCGGAGCACATGCCGCTCATCCGCGCCGCGCACGCCAAGGCGCTCAAGACCTTCGAGCGGCGGGTGCGGTCGAAATAAGGACCGCGGGACGGCCACGACGCAGCCAGACCACCGCCGCCTGGCGGTGACGGCGGGCGAGGCGGATCAATTCGCCCCGAGGCAGGGCGACCAGCAGCATCTCCTCCCGCCAGCCTCTCAGGCTTCCCTCACCCGGCGCCGTGGGATGCCTGCGCAGACCCCGCAGCAGCCGCGCCTGTGCGGCCTTGTTCCAGCGCGATGGCATGACGCGGCTCATCGGGTTCCAGGCGGTGATGAAGCCGGCTTCCCGCGCCCCGTTCCGCGCCATCCACGCCTCGGCCGAGGCGCTGCGGCGGCCCACCCGCACCAGCACATCATCCGCGCGGTAGAGCGTGCGCCGATAAGCCGCGGCGCGTGTCACCCGAGTTGGAGGAGCTGCGCCTTCAGATAGGCGCTCTCAGGAAGCATCGGGTGCACCGGGTGGTCCGGGCCGGCGCCTGTGCTGGCCAGCAGCCGCGCCTCGCGCCGCGCTTTCCATACGCCCTCGGCCACGGCGGCAGCGAATTCGAGGGGCGCCGCGTGATGCGAGCAGGAGGCGATGAACAGGAACCCGCCCGGATTCACCAATTGCGCGCAGATGCGGGCCAGGCGCTGATAGGCCCGCAGGGCGGCCGGAATATCCTTGCGGGATTTCGCAAAGGCCGGCGGGTCCGCCACCACGATGTCAAAGCGGCGCTGGCCGCCCACCATGCGCTCCAGTGTTTCCAGCGCCTCGCCCTTTTGGGCGGTAACGCGCCCCTGCAAACCATTGGCGGCAGCCGAGGCCATGGCGAGTT
>CANHTE010000383.1 GCA_947462945.1 Acetobacteraceae bacterium | reverse complement strand
GTGGGCCTCGCGAAGCTGATGGAACTCGGCCGCGTGCGGAAGATTATCTGCTCCTTCCCGCGCAGTGCCGGCAGCACCGTCTTCGAGGAGCTTTATCGCGACGGCAAGATCGAGCTGGAAATCGTCCCCCAGGGCACCATGGCCGAGCGCATGCGCGCCGCAGGTGCGGGCATCCCCGCCTTCTACACTGCCACTTCGCACGGCACGCTGCTGGCCAAGGGCAAGGAGGAGCGTGAGTTCGACGGCCGCCACTACGTGATGGAGCGCGCCCTCAAGGCCGATGTCGCGCTGATCGAGGCCTGGGAGGGGGATCGCTGGGGCAACCTGACCTACAATCTCTCCGGCCGGAACTTCAACCCGGTGATGGCCATGGCGGCGGATCTGACGATCGCGCAGGTGCAGCACATCGTGGAACTGGGCGCGATTGACCCGGAGAAGGTGGCCACGCCCGGCATCTTCGTGAACCGCGTGATCCGTGTGGACCGGGGCGAGGGCTGGGTCTAGTTTCAGGAAAAATGGGAGATACGTTATGCCAAGCTTCAGCCGGACCGACATGGCCGCCAAGGCCGCCGCCGATATCCCCGAGGGGTGGGTCGTCAATCTTGGCATCGGAATGCCGACGCTGATCGCCAATGAAGTGCCGCTGGAGCGCGAGGTGATCTTCCAGTCCGAGAACGGCGTGCTGGGCATGGGTCCCGCGCCGGAAAAGGGCCGCGAGAACCCCTGGCTCATCAATGCCGGCAAACAGATGGTGACGCTGCGTCCGGGCGGCAGCATCTGCCACCACGCCGACAGCTTCGCCATGATCCGCGGCGGCCATATCGACCTCTGCGTCCTCGGCGGCTTCGAGGTGGCGGAGAATGGCGACCTCGCGAATTGGGCGACCAGCGAGAATGACACCGCCCCCGCCGTGGGTGGCGCCATGGACCTCGGCGCCGGCGCCAAGCGGCTTTGGGTGGTGATGGATCACACCACCAAGGATGGCCGCCCCAAGATCGTCGAGCGCTGCGGCTATCCGCTGACGTCGTTGGGCTCGGTCAGCCGCGTCTATACCAGCCTCGCCGTGCTCGATGTGGTGCAGGGCCTGGGCTTTGTCGTGCGGGACATCGTGGCCGGCATGAGCCTGGAGGAACTCCAGTCCAAGAGTGGCGCCAAGCTCCATACAAACTCGTGAGCGGCGTTTCTCCCTTCACCGAGGACCGCGCCGAGAGCATTGAGATGATCCGCGATTCCGCGCGCGGATTGCTCGGCAGCGACATGTCCCGCGTGCGCAAGCTGCGCTTCACCGAGCCGGGCTTCGACGCAGGCCTGCTGCGCCAGATGGGCGAAGCGGGCTGGATTGGCCTCGCTGTGCCGGAGGCGGCCGGCGGCACCGGCCTGGGCCAGGCCGAAATGGTGGCGCTGGCCGAGGAAATCGGCCGGGCCTGCGCGCCGGAACCGTTGATCGGCTGCGCGCTCTCCGCGCATCTTCTCGCCGCGGCGGGCGAGGCAGCATTGCTGGGCCAGCTTCTGGCGGGCGAAGCCGTGGTGCTGACTGCCTGGCAGGATCGCGCCAATACGCTCAGCCTGGCCGGCAGCAGCGATGGCGCGCGTTGCTTCGTGCCAGGGGCGGCGGGGGCCACGCATATCCTGTGGCCGGTGCAGGAAGCCGGGCGAGTGGCGCTGCATGTCCTGGCGCGGGATCAGGTGGAAATCACCACCGAGGCCACGCAGGATGGCGGCCATCTCGGCACCATCCGGCCGCTGGCCTATGCCGGCCATGGCCCTGGCCGGCACATCGCCGATGATATCGGCGCGGCCCTCGTGGAAGGCCTCGACCGTGCCGCACTTGCCACCGCCGCCGCGTTGCTGGGGGGGATGGAGGCAGGTTTTGCCATGACGCTGGATTTCCTGCGCACGCGGCAGCAATTCGGCAAGATCATCGGCACCTTCCAGGCCCTGCAGCACAAGGCGGCCGACGCCAAGATGCAGATCGCCCTCACCCGCGCCGCCGTCGAACAGGCGGCTGCTGCACTGGATGAGGGCGCGCCCTCCCATGCCGTCGGCCGCGCCAAGGCGCGGGCGAGCGAGGCCGCGATGCTCGTGCAACAGGCCTGCGTCCAGCTGCATGGCGGCATCGGCTATACCGACGATTACGATGTCGGCCTGCACATGCGCCGGGCCATGGTGCTGGTGCCCGCCTTCGGCGGCGCCAACCTGCACCGCCGCCGCTTCATGGAACTCTCGCCCGAGTTGGAAGACGCATGACCGACACACCCGACACCCGCATGCAGATCCTGGAGGAGCGCCACGGCGCCGTCCTGGTTCTGACCATCGACTATCCGGCGCGCCGCAACGCACTGGCGGTGCCGCTGCGCGTGGAACTCGAACAGGCGCTGGAACGCGCCAGCGTGGATGGCGTGACGCGCGCCGTGGTCCTCACTGGCAGCGGCGGCGTCTTCTCCGCCGGGGGCGACATCTCCGGCATGAATGTCGAGACCGCCTTTGACGGGCGTGACCGCATGCGCCGCACCCATCGCCTTGTCCGCCTGATGGCGCGCGGCAACATCCCCATCGTCGCCGCCGTCGAAGGCTGGGCGGTGGGTGCCGGCCTCTCCATGGCGCTGCTCTGCGACACCATCGTCGCTGCCGATGATGCACGCTTCATGGCGGGCTTCCACAAGATCGGCCTGATGTCCGATATGGGCATGCCCGCGACGCTGCCGGCCCGTATCGGCGTCGGCCGCGCGCGGGACATGCTGCTGCACCATACCCAGTATCTCGGCCCCGACGCGCTGAAGATCGGCCTGGTTGACTACGTCGTCCCCAAGGGCGAAGCCCTGAAAGCGGCCCTGGAAAAAGCCCAGCACCTCGCAGCCGAAGCGCCCCTCCCCATCGCCTACACCAAGCAGTGGTTCGCCGATGAGCTGGAACGCGCCCTGGCCCGCGAAGCCGATTTCCAGGCTGCCCTCTTCGTGACCGAAGACCACAAGGAAGGCCGCGCCGCCTTCCTCGGCAAGCGCAAGCCCGTCTTTCAGGGGCGGTGAGGTGTGGGGCGGTGGTCCTCGGGAGGGCGCTGCCCTCCCGAACCCTCCCGCCGGGGACTTTTGGTCCCCGGACCCCTTGAGAATTTTGTTGGGTTGGGAGGGAGGGGCGTCACACGCGCGCCTTCGATCAAGGGCACCCCATGCCCCTCCCTCCCAACCCAACCATATGCCTGGGTCCAGGGGCCAAGGCCCCTGGCGGATGGGGTTCGGGGAAGGCAGAGC
>CANHTE010000382.1 GCA_947462945.1 Acetobacteraceae bacterium | reverse complement strand
TTCTCGACGTTGATCGGACAGATCTTCTCCTGGACCATCATCCTGCTGACGCTGGCCATCACCTATGAGGTGTTCGCCCGCCGTTTCTTCGCCTCTCCCACCAACTGGGGCTATGACGTGCAGTATATGCTCTACGGCACGCTCTTCATGTTCGCGGGCGCCTATACGCTCAGCCGGAACGGCCATGTGCGCGGCGATTTCCTGTATCGGATGATGCCGGCGCGCCGGCAGGCCGCGCTGGACCTTGTGCTGTATATCCTGTTCTTCTTCCCCGCGATCTTTGCCTTCATGGTGGCCGGCTGGCATTTCTTCGAGCTGAGCTGGATGCAGAATGAGCGCAGCATGTTCTCGCCCTCCGGCCCCATCATCTGGCCCTTCAAGGGCATCATCCCCGTCGTTGGCTTCATCATGCTGCTTCAGGGGCTGGTCGAGGTGGTGCGCTGCGTGCGCTGCATCCGCTCGGGTGAATGGCCGCAGCGCCTTTCCGACGTGGAAGAACTGGATCAGATCATCCTCGCCAAGGCGGCCGAAAAATCGCCCGAGGAACTCGCCCGCGAACTTGCGGAAAACGCCGATGCGGCACTCTCGGTCAAGGGACGCTGAGCCACCATGATCTCCGATGCCGGCCTCGGCCTGACGCAGCTCATCCTCTTTCTCTTTTTCATTTTGCTGGGCTTTCCCATTGCCTTCACGCTGATGGCGATGGGCCTGTTCTTCGGCTATCTGGGCATGGGCGAGCGCGTCTTTGACCTGCTTATCCAGCGCACCTATGCGGTGATGAGCAGCGATGTGCTGATCTCCGTGCCGCTTTTCGTGCTGATGGGCTACATCATCGAGCGCGCGAATATCCTGGACCGGCTGTTCCGCGCGCTGCAAATGGCCTCCGGCAACATCCCCGGCAGCCTGGCGGTCGCCACCCTCGCCACCTGTGCGCTCTTCGCGACCGCGACGGGCATCGTGGGTGCGGTGGTGACGCTGATGGGTTTGCTGGCCTTCCCCGCCATGCTGCGCGCCGGTTATGACGTGAAGCTCGCCTCGGGCGTGGTTTGCGCGGGCGGGTGCCTGGGGATTCTGATCCCGCCCTCGATCATGCTGATCCTCTACGGCGCCACGGCTGGCGTCTCGGTGGTGCAGCTTTACGCCGCCGCCTTCATCCCCGGCATCACGCTCGCCGGGCTCTACATCGCCTATGCCATCGGCATCGCCATCGTGAAGCCGGAAGTGGCGCCGCGCCTCCCGCCCGATGCGGTGCAGGTGCCCTTCACCAAGCTGCTCTGGGCGCTGCTGACCAGCTTCTTCCCGCTGGCCCTGCTGATCGCCATGGTGCTGGGCGCCATCCTGATGGGGCTGGCCACGCCTTCCGAAGCGGCTGCCATGGGCTCGCTCGGCTCCATCCTGCTCGCCATCGCCTATCGCTCCTTTTCGTTCCAGAAGCTGAAGGAGAGTGTGTTCCTCACGGCGCGCACCAGCGCCATGGTGTGCTGGCTGTTTGTCGGCTCCTATATTTTCTCCTCGGTCTTTGGCTATCTGGGTGGCCAGGGCGTGGTGGAGAATTTCGTCAAATCCCTGCCGCTCAATAGCTTCACCTTCCTGCTGCTGGCCCAGGCCATCATCTTCGTGCTCGGCTGGCCCCTGGAATGGACCGAGATCATCGTGATCTTCGTGCCGATCTTCCTGCCGTTGCTGGATGATTTCGGGGTGGACCCGCTGTTCTTCGGCATCCTGATCGCGCTGAACCTGCAAACCAGCTTCCTCTCGCCACCGGTCGCCATGGCCGCCTTCTACCTGAAGGGCGTGGCGCCCAAACACGTGAAGATCGAGGATATCTTCAAGGGCTGCATGCCCTTCATCTACATCGTCGTCTTCACGATGATCATGGTCTATATCTTCCCGGGTCTGGTGACCTGGCTGCCCGAGCAGCTTTATGGTGGCGACCACGGCCCACCGGCGGTCTCCATGGAAGCGCCCCCGGCCGGCGGTTTCCAGGAAGAGGAGATGCCTGAATTGCCACCCATGCGATGAGCGCCGCGGAAGCGGCCAAGTTCCTGAGCGATGCCTGGGAAACCGGGCATTCCCTCGCCCCCCTGCCCGAGGATCTGGCGCCCGCGGACCGCGCGGCGGGCGAGGCCATCGCCGCCGAACTGGTCGAGGCGCTGAGCCTGCCGGTCTGCGGCGTGCGCCTCGCCCCTGGCCCTGATGGCCTGACGCTGCTCTCAGCGCCGATGGTCGAGGCGCGGATGCTGCGGGTGGGCACGCCCATCGCCCTTTCAGCGCTGCGCCAGCCCCGCATTTCGGCCGGCATCATGGGCATCCTGGCCGAGCCGCTGGAGCGTGACCTGCCGGTGTTTTCCGCCTTTCATCCGGTGCTCGATATCGCGGCCACCCGCTACACGGGCGGTGCCATGGATGCGGCGCATCAGGTGGCTGACCTCGGCGGGCTGGGCTTCGTGCTGGTGGGCAAGCGCTGGATCGGCGCCCTGCCGGAGGAGAGCGAGGCGCGCCTCGGCCTCACCGGCGCACGGCCCTATCCGCTGCGCGCACCCTTGGCGGCGCTGATGCGCCAGGCAGGTGCCGAGGCGATTCGCTGGGGCGGTTTGCCGGCCGGGGCGGTGCTGGTGGTGGCCGGGCTTGCCACTGGCTCTCCCCCCGTGGCGGGCCAGAAATGGTCCGCCTCGATCCCGCCGGTGGGGCGGATTTCGGCCGTGCTGGGCTGAATCAGGCGGCGCTGCGAAAGGCCGAAAGCGCCCCGCTGCGCAGCAGGTTGGACGGCAGCCGGTGCCCCACGATGCGCTCGGCCAGTTGCGCCGCCGCGATCAGCGCATCGAGGTTGATGCCCGTGGCGACGCCCATTTCCTCGCAGAGAAACACCAGCTCCTCGGTCGCGATATTGCCGGGCGCGCCCGGGTGGCCGGCAAAGGGGCAGCCGCCCAGCCCCGCCACCGCCGCGTCAAAGGCGGTGACGCCGAGGCGCAGCCCGGCGGCGGCACAGGCGATGCCCAGGCCGCGCGTGTCATGCAGATGCAGCGAAAGCTTGGGGCCGGGAAATTTTTCGCGAACGGCGCCGACCAAGCGTTCCACCAGCAGCGGATTGGCCCAGCCCATGCTGTCAGCCAGAGAAATCTTCTCGATGGCACAGCCGGTCTCCGCCGCGATCGCCATGGCGTCGCTCAGCGCCGTCAGCGCCTGCGCGGTCGGCACCGCGCCCGAGAAATTGCAGCCAAAGGCGGCCTGGAGCGAGACGCGCGTCATCG
>CANHTE010000381.1 GCA_947462945.1 Acetobacteraceae bacterium | reverse complement strand
CTGGCGCTGGTGGCTGGAGCGGCGCTGGGACGGGCGGCCCATGGGGACGCCGGGCTATGGCGTGGTCATCGGGATGAACCCCTCCACGGCTGATATCGACGCCGATGACCCGACGGTGGCGGGCTGCGTCTTCCGGGCGCGGTATCGCTGGGGGCTGCCTGGCCTGGTCATGCTCAACGCCTTCGCCTACCGCGCCACCGACAAGAAGCGCCTGCTGGAGGTGGATGACCCGGTGGGGGCGGAGAATGACGCGATGATCCTGCATTACGCGCGGCACGCGGCGCTTGTGGTGGTGGCCTGGGGCCAACCGCCCAAGGCCCTGATGGGCCGGGGGACCGAGGTGGCGCGGCTGCTGCAAGGGGCAGGCATCACGCCGATGTGCTTCGGGGTGAATGGCGATGGCAGCCCGAAGCACCCGCTTTATCAGAAACGGGATGCGGTGCTGCTTCCCTGGCAAGGAATGACGGCATGCTGACGATCTGGGGCCGCAGGACCTCCTCCAATGTCCAGGCGCTGATGTGGTGCGTGGGCGAACTTGGGCTGGCCCATGTCCGGCACGATGCGGGCCATCGCTATGGCGGGACCGACACGCCGGATTTTCGGGCCATGAATCCGAATGGCACGGTCCCGGTGCTGCGCGACGGGGAGGCCGACCCTCTCTGGGAAACCGGCGCGATCCTGCGCTATTTGGCCACGCGCTATGGCGCACCACCCTTCTGGCCGCAGGATCCCACTGAACGCGCGCAGTGCGACAAATGGGCCGAATGGGCCAAGATCAACATCACCCTGGGTTTCACCGCGCCGATCTTCTGGCGGGTGGTGCGGACCGCGCCGTCCCAACAGGACCCTGCGGCGATCGAGGCGGCCCTCGCGAAGCTCGACCCCTTTCTCGACATCGCCGAGGCGCAGCTCGAGGCCCGTCCCTTCCTGGCCGGGCCAGCCTTCACCCTGGCCGATATCCAGTTCGGCCATGTGCTGTTCCGCTATTTCGACATCGCCATCCGGCGCCAACGCCGCCCCGCGCTGCGGCGCTATTATGACGGGCTGACGCAGCGGCCCGCTTTCCGCGAGCACGTCATGCTGCCCTATGACGAGTTGCGCGTGACGGATTAGCCCAGCAGCAATTCCGCGCAGGCGTCCAGGATGGCCGCCTCATCCAACCCATATTCCGCATAAAGCGCCGGGATATCGCCCCCCTGTCCGAAGCGGTCCACCCCCAGCGCCGCGATCCGGTGCCCCCGCACGCCGCCCATCCAGTCCAGCGCGGCCGGATGCCCATCGAGCAGCGTCACAATCCCAGCCCCAGGCGCCAGCGGGGCCAGCAGCCTTTCGATCTGCGAGGGCTCGCCCCCCGGCCCGCTGCGTGCGCGCTTGCGCGACTCCAGCCAGCCCTGATGCAGCCGATCCGGCGAGGTGACGGCCAGCAGGCCCGCGCCGGGTTCCTCAGCGCGCAAGGTCTCAAAGGCACCCAGGGCCTCGGGCGCGATAGGGCCCTGATAGGCGATGGCGATGCGTGCGCCCGGCGCCGGCGGCGTCACCCAATAGCCGCCCGCGATCACCTGCGCCGGATCAAGCGCGCGTTCGGGCTGCGAAAGCCCGCGGGTGGAAAGCCGCAGCCAAACGCTCGAACCCTCCGGCTCCTGCATATGCGCGAAGGCGTGGCGCATGAGGATGGCGAGCTCATCGGCGTAGGCGGGCTCAAAGGCGGCCAGGCGGTCCTGCGCCATGCCGATCAGGGGCGTATTCACCGATTGGTGCTGCCCGCCCTCGGCCGCCAAAGTGATGCCGGAGGGCGTGCTGACCAGCAGGAAGCGCGCATCCATGTAACAGCCATAAATCAGCGCATCGAGGCCGCGATTGACGAAGGGATCATAGACCGTGCCGATGGGCAGCAGACGCGCGCCATAGAGCCGGTCTGAGAGGCCCAGCGCCGCCAGGACCAGGAACAGGTTCTGCTCGGCAATGCCGAGTTCCACATGCTGCCCCTCGGGCGACATGCCCCAGCGCTGTGCGGAAGCCAGCTTGGCATCGCGGAACACGTCATTCTTCAGGTGCCGGTCGAAAATGCCGCGCCGGTTCACCCAGGGGCCGAGATTGGTGGAAACCGTCACATCCGGGCTGGTGGTGACAATGCGCCCCGCCATGGGGGCGAACTCCCCCTCCCCGCGCCCGATCCCGGCCAGGATTTCGCCGAAGGCCGCCTGGGTGGAAAGCTTGCGCCCCGTGGGCACGCGCGGCGTCGGCAGCACGGCGGGGATGGGAATCCTGGGCGATTCCAGGCGGCGGCCCTGCGGCGTCAGCGGCTGCGCGAAAGGAATGCCGCCGATGAATCCGCGCATTTCCTCGGGCGAAAAATCCAACCCTTCGAACTCGTCCCATTCATGGCCGGGCCGGATGTTCATGGCGTTGCGGAACACCTCCATCTGCTCCTTGGTCATCAGCCCGGCGTGGTTGTCCTTATGACCGGCGAAGGGCAGGCCCATGCCCTTCACCGTATAGGCGATGAAGCAGGCCGGCTGGTCGCCTGCCGCATCCTGGGCGCGGAAGGCCTCCATCAGCGTCTCGATGTCATGCCCGCCCAGATTGTTCATCAGCGCGGCCAATTCATCATCGCTCAGCGGGTCGATGATGGCGCGCAGACCGTCCTCGCGGCCGAGTTCGGCCAGCAGGGCGGCACGCCAGGCGGCACCGCCCTGGAAGGTGAGGGCTGCATAGAGGCTGTTGGGGCAGTCATCGATCCAGCGCCGCAGATGCTCGCCACCCGGCCGCGCGAAGGCCGCCTGCAATTTGCGGCCATATTTGAGGGTGACGACGTTCCACCCCATATCCCGGAACAAGCCCTCGATGCGGCCAAACAGGCGGTCCTGCACGACGGAATCCAGGCTCTGGCGGTTGTAGTCGATCACCCACCAGACATTGCGGATATCGTGCTTCCAGCCTTCCAGCAGGGCTTCGTAGATATTGCCCTCATCCAATTCGGCATCGCCGACGATGGCGACGTGCCGGCCGGCCGGCAGGCCCTCGGGCGTCAATTTCTTCAGGCGCACGTAATCCTGCACCAGGCTGCCGAAGCTGGTCAGTGCCACGCCCAGGCCGACCGAGCCGGTGGAGAAATCGACCTCGCCGCCATCCTTCATGCGGGAGGGATAAGGCTGGATGCCGCCGAACTGCCGCAGCGTGGAAAGGCGTTCGGCGCTTTGGCGGCCCAGCAGCAGGTTCATGGCGTGAAACACCGGCCCCGCATGCGGCTTGATG
>CANHTE010000380.1 GCA_947462945.1 Acetobacteraceae bacterium | reverse complement strand
TGGCCGCGCAATTCCTCGGCCGTGTAGCCGAAGGTCTGAAGAAACAGGGCATTCGCCTGGACGATGCTGCCATCCAGATTGAACTCGATGGCTGCGTGGGTTTCAAACAACGCGTCGAGACGCACGCGGGCCGCGGATGTCCACAGGCCTTGAAGGGGGTTTTTCATCGCTTCCTCACGTTGCTCTGGAGCAGTCTTGCTTCAGCGCTGCTCCCAAAGTGAAGGCGTTGCACTTAAGAAACGATTATCGGAGCGGGTTTTTTTGTTGAGTGCCAGGGCATTAGCGAAAATCTTGGTGTGCTGCCAGTTGCGCGTGGGGCTGGTTGCCTCCGTGCCATCAAGGGCATCCCGAAGCATCTGGCCCGCAAGCGAGCGGCTAATGCCGGGTGACCCTGGCGCGCATGATTTCTTCCCGCACCACGGCCAGCAGCGCCACGGTATCCATATCCTGCGGACCGGAACCCAGCAGTTGAAGAAGTTCAGCCCCCATCTGCGTGAGGGCTGCCTCCTGATCCACACCGGTTTCGAGTCTGGTTTTCAGTGCAATTCTCACCGCTTTGCGGAGAGTGGAATTCGGCATGGCCACGCGGCCCCTTTAGATTACATATGGTTCATAAAAATGGGGGCGGTGCCAGGCGCAGGATAAGGCAATAAAATCGAGATTGAGCGCCCAGAAAAAAGACGCCAGCCCAAATCCCCCGGGGCGAAGAACAGCGATGAAGCCCCCATATGCTGCACGCAGTATGGAAGTACGGTCAAATACAACCATGGGTTGTGTCGCGTATTTTTCTCGCCTTGGCGGATCGGCGCGGCGGCCAGCCGCCAGCGCTTGCGGCGCCCGGAGTCGTTTACTTCATCCGGATTTCCGGGGTGGGAATGCAAGCCACTGTAAAAACACAGAAAACGAAAGTGAAACAAATAATCGTTAAACGCATAAAATGATTTTCTCGATATACATTCCGCCATTCCCCGTTGGAATGACACAGAAAAATGATTTGTCAGCTCAACGATTGTGGTTCAAATGTGTCCACACCAAGGGCGTGACTACCTCACTTTTAAGAAGGTGTCATAGGATGCGCGGTTTAAGGCGGCTCGACGCAAATACAAACAACGCAAATGAGTGCGGCCAGGGCGGCCCATTCCTTTTCCACCAGACAAGCGGCGCTGAAGACTTGGCGCGTTCACCTTTGGTCAAGTTGAATCTTGAATCTGGTCAAGTCCACGCAGCCAATCTGGCTGGAGAACAAGTGGAAGACCACAAGCACAACCTTGTGGAGCGATTGGAAAGCCTTGCCCGCCATGCGCGGAGCAAGCGCCTCAATGCCGCCGCCGCCTTGTTGCAAGCCACAGCTGACAATTTGCGGGATGCCATGCTGTCAGCCGAGGCAACCAGATAGGGCATCATCCGCTCAAACGGAATCGTTTGAGCGGATCAAGATGCTCGAGGACAAAGCGCCGGAGCGCGCCCTGGCGCCGGGCCGCCATGGCCCGTATCGGCCGCGCAGTTCTTCGATGGCAGGAGGTTCCGGTGTCGCGCGGAGTTGTGGACCAACCCGTCGCGGGGCTGGGTGAGGGGCCAACCACCAAGGCCCACCGATCAGCCCGGGCGGATGTCGTTCTCGCGCACCGCCTGGCCCCATTTCTCCCAATCGGCGGCATAGACGCGGGCGAAGGCGGCCCGGCCCCCGCTGGCGGGCTCCGCGCCGAAGCCGCGAATGCGGGTGATCACATCGGGCTGGCGGAGAACAGCGCCCACCTCCTCACTCAGCCGGTCCAGAATGGCATCGGGCGTGCCGCGCGGGGCCAGCAGGCCGCCCCAGAACCCGACCTCGTAGCCGGGCAGGGTTTCCGCGAAGGCCGGAACATCAGGATACAGGGGTGAGCGCTCGGCACTCGTCACGGCCAGCGCGCGCAGCGTGCCCTCCTGCAATTGGGCGCGGGGCGTGAACAGCCCATCATGCGCCAGATCCACCTCGCCACGCATCAGCGCCGTGATGGAGGGCTGATTGCCCGAATAGGGCACCAGCGTGGGGTCAATGTTGGTGCGGCGCATCAGCAACGCCATGGCCAGGTGATTCACCGCACCCGTGCCCGGGTTGGAGATGGTGAGGCGTGAGCCGCGTTCCCGCGCCAGGGCCAGGAATTCCGGCACGTTGCGGGCCGGGAAATCCGGCCGGCAGACCAGCGCCAGCGGGGCGGATTGCGCCATCACCACCGGTACCAGCGCCTGCATGGGATCAAGCGTGGTGGTGCGGTTCACCAGGATGGCGATTTGCGTGGAGGGCGAGGTGTAGAAGAACGTCGTTCCATCCGGCGCTGAGCGCGCCACGTGATCCGCCGCCACCACCGTGCTGGCGCCGGGCCGGTTTTCCACGATGAAGCTGCTGCCGGGAATCCGCTCGGCCAGCTTGGCGGCGAGCAGGCGGGCCACGATGTCATTGGCGCCCCCGGCCGCGAAGCCGACCACGAAGCGCACCGGCCGGCTGGGCCAGGCCTGTGCGCGGGCCACGCCCGCACCAAGGGCGAGCACGGGAGCGGCCAGGATCACGGCACGACGGTTCATCTTGTTTCCTCCAGGATTGCTGTGGAAACTCTCATGCCGCGCGGGCGCTTGTCCATGGCGGGAATGGCCCCCTGCGCTTGGTCAGTGGCGGCCGTTGGGCAGCCCTGCCAGGCGCGCCGGCAATTCGGCCAGCCGCTCGGCTTCGGCATTGGCGAAGGCCAGCCGCAAATGCCGCCCTTGCCCTGGCCCGAAAAACGGGCCGGGCAGCGTCATCAACCCTTTCTCGGCCGCGAGGAATTCGGCCGCCGCCATGGCATCCGGCGCGCCATCGGGCAGGCGCAGATAGGCGAAGTAGCTGCCCATGGCGTCAATCCAGTCATGGTTCAGCGCGGCCCGGCAGGCGGCGGCGCGGGCCTGCATGATCCGGCGATTGTCCGAGCGCCAGTCGCGCAGCGCGGGGATGGCCCAGGCCAGCACCTGCTGTGCCGGCCTTGCCGGGCAAATCTGCAAGGTGTCCAGCGCCTTGGCCAATTGGTGCTGGAACGCCTCCCCCGCGATCACGGCGCCCAGGCGATGCCCCGGGATGCAATAGGCCTTCGAGAAGCTGTAGAGATGCACCAGCACATCGCCCCAATCGGGGTCACTGAACAGGCGGTGCGGCAGGGTATTGGGCAGGAAGTCCCGATAGGTCTCATCCAGCACCAGCCAGATGCCGCGCGCCCGCGCCAATTCGGCGAAACCCGCAATCACCTCGGCTGGA
>CANHTE010000379.1 GCA_947462945.1 Acetobacteraceae bacterium | reverse complement strand
GGCGGCCGTGATCGGCCTGGTGCTGCTGCTGGGCGTGGTTTTCATGGCGGCCAGTGCGGATTGGTTTTTCCCGCGTGATCCGCTTTCCCTCGCCGGCCGGCCTTTGCAATGGCCGGGCGCCAATCCGCGCTTCTGGTTCGGCACCGATAATTCGGGGCGCGACATCGCGGCGCAAATCTTTCACGGCGCGCGGATTTCGTTGTTGATCGGGCTGGTCGCCACCTCCATCGCCGTCACCATCGGCATCTGCATTGGCGCCATCGCCGGCTATTACGGCGGCTGGGTGGATGATGTGCTGATGCGCGTGGTGGAAGCCTTCCAGACCTTGCCGAATTTCCTTTTGCTGCTGGTCTTCGTCTCCATCTTCGGTTCGGAATTGATGACGGTGGTCATCGCCATCGGCGCTGTCTCCTGGCCCGCACCCGCACGGCTCACACGCGCGGAATTCCTCTCACTCCGCTCCCGCGAATTCGTCGAGGCCTGCCACACGCTGGGCATGCGGGACCGGCAGATCATCTTCCGCGAAATCCTGCCCAATGCCCTGCCGCCGGTCATCGTCTATGCCAGCGTGGTCATGGCCGTGGCGATCCTGCTGGAATCCGCACTCGCCTTCCTGCGGCTCTCCGACCCCAACGTCGCCTCCTGGGGCAATCTGATCGGCCTGGGGCGGGATGTGCTGCGGGTGCAGTGGTATGTTTCCGCAATACCGGGTGTCGCGATCCTGCTGACGGTGCTGGCGGTCTCGCTGGTCGGGCAGGGGCTGAATGACGCGCTGAACCCCAGGCTCAAGGGCCGATGAGCGGCATTCTCACCATCGAGGGACTCTCCGTCGCACTGCCCAAGGGGGCGGACCGGCCGCGCGCGCTGAACAATGTCTCGCTCGAACTCCGCGCGGGGGAAATCCTGTGCGTGGTGGGCGAATCCGGCTCCGGCAAATCCATGACGGCGAGTGCCATCATGCGGCTGCTGCCCCCCGGCGTCGCCATTGAGGCCGGCCGCATCCTCTTTGACGGCCAAGACCTCGCCACCGCGGATGAGGCCCAGATGCGCGCCATCCGCGGTGCCGGCATCGCCATGGTCTTCCAGGAGCCGATGACGGCGCTGAACCCGCTGCGCCCCATCGGCGACCAGATCGGCGAGATGTTCCGCATCCACACGCAGCTCCCCAAGGCCGAGATCGAGGCGCGGGTGCTGGCGCTGCTGGAAGAAGTCCGCATCCCCGACCCACGCCAGGCCTTGCGCGCCTATCCGCATGAGCTTTCCGGCGGGCAGCGCCAGCGCGCGATGATCGCCATGGCGCTGGCCCTCAAGCCCCGCGTGCTGATCTGCGATGAGCCCACCACCGCGCTGGATGTGACGACGCAGGCGCAAATCCTTTCCTTGATCCGGGATTTGCAGCAGCGCCTGGGCACGGCCGTGCTCTTCATCACCCATGATTTCGGCGTGGTGGCGGAAATCGCGGATCGCGTCGCCGTCATGCAGCATGGCGTGGTGGTGGAGCAGGGAACCGCGCTGGACGTGCTGCAAGCGCCCCAGCATGACTATACCAAGGCGTTGATCGCCGCCGTCCCGCCGCTCACCGCCCCGCCGCCGCGCGCGATCTCCGACGAGGCGATCCTGCGCATCGAGCATGTCAGCAAGACCTATCGCAATGGCGGTTTTTTCGGCCGGGGGCGGCGCGTCACGCGCGCGGTGCGGGATGTCTCGTTGCTGCTGCCCAAGGGCGGCACTTTGGGCATTGTGGGCGAATCTGGCTCCGGCAAATCCACCCTGGCGCGCTGCATCATGCGGCTGGTGAAGCCCGAGGCTGGGGCGATCCGTCTGGGCAACACGGATTTTGCCAGCCTTTCCAAGGCGCAGCTGCGGGCGAGTGCCAAGCGCATGCAGATGGTCTTTCAGGACCCCTATGGTTCGCTCAACCCCCGCCGCCGCGCGGGGGAATTGGTGGCGCAGGGGCCGATGATCCATGGCATGCCCCGCGCCCAGGCCATGGCCCGCGCGCGCGAGCTGTTTGCCCTGGTCGGCCTCGATCCGGCGGGGGTGGAACGCTACCCGCATGAATTCTCCGGCGGGCAGCGCCAGCGCATCGGGATCGCGCGCGCCTTGGCGCTTGAGCCGGAGGTGCTGGTGGCGGATGAGCCGGTCTCGGCGCTGGATGTCTCGGTGCAGGCGCAGGTGCTGCGGCTGCTGGCGGAATTGCGCACCCGGCTGGGGCTTTCCATCATTCTCATCACGCATGATCTGCGCGTGGCCGTGCAGGTTTGTGACCTGGTGGCCGTGATGAAGGATGGCGAGGTGGTGGAGCACGGCCCGATCGGCCGAGTGTTCGAGGCCCCTGAACACCCCTATACCAAGGCGCTGCTCGCCTCCGTGCCGGGGCGGGGTTTCGCCACCAGCTGAGGACGCCGGACCATGCTGCGTATCATCCTGGCCAGCCTGCTGCTGGCCGGGCCCGCCTTCGCGCAAATCACCGCCCTGCCGGCCGAGGCGCAGGCCGCCATCCGTGCCATTGGCCCGAGCATGGGCGCCGAGGGCGTGGCCCGCACCGCCGCCGCCCTGGCCGCGCTGCAACCACCCCCCGTGTTGGAGCCGCTGCGCGACCAATCCTACGGCCCCGATCCGCGCCACCGGCTGGATGTGTTTTCGCCAGGCGCCGGCGCCCGGCCGGTGCTGGTCTTTGTGCATGGCGGCGGCTTCGTGGGCGGGGACAAGACGCGGCCGGGCGCATTTTTCTATGACAATATCGGCCAATGGGCGGCGCGTTCGGGGCTGGTCGGGGTGAACATCACCTACCGCCTCGCGCCGCAGCATGGCTTCCCGGCGGTGGTGGAGGATATCGGCGCGGCCCTGGCCTGGGTGCGCGCGAATATCGCGGCCCATGGCGGTGATCCGGCGCGGATCATGCTGATGGGGCAATCGGCGGGCGCGGCGCATGTGGGGGATTATCTGGCAGCCCATGCGGCAGCGCCGGGTGTGGCTTCGGCCGTGCTGGTCTCGGGCGTGCATGATGTGCCGAGCTATCCGCCATCCCCCACCACCGGGGCCTATTATGGGAATGACCCGGTGTTGCTGGCGCAGCGCTCGGCATTGGCGGGGCTGGTGCGGCTGAATATTCCGCTGTTCCTCGCCTCGGCCGAGCTGGAGCCGCGCCCCTTTCAGGAGCAGGTGGCCCGGCTGAATGCGGCGCTGTGCCTGGCGGGGCGCTGCCCGCCTTATCTGCACATGGCGGGGCATAACCATTTCTCGACGGTGTTTGCCATTGGC
>CANHTE010000378.1 GCA_947462945.1 Acetobacteraceae bacterium | reverse complement strand
CCCCAGGAAACCTGCGGTTCACGGCGCCGTCTGATACGTGGTGAATGGTTGTTCGGGGAGATACTGGAGCAGCGGTGGGAACCGGATTCCAACCTTCGCTGGCATCCGTGAGACGCGTCTCGCCGGGTGAGTCATTTTATGATGGCAAGCAGCGGAGCAGTCGCGGTGAATCAGGGAGCGATAGGGCGACACGAGAAGTGCAGCCGGCGAAGTGCTCGGCGCGCGCAACCGCTAGACGGTTTGCATTCGCCGCTACGCATTCGGCGCCGGGTGACGTTCCGGTGGATAGTGGAATTCCAGGTAGAAGCGGACTTCACCAAGCGGCTCGACGCGATGACGTACCTCTGGTTCGATTTCGCCCGGCCGACCCGGCTCAAGGATGGTCTCCGAAGGTGGGTCGATGATGCAGTAGCGCAGCTTGCCCTCAAGCACGTGGATGATCGCCCAGGTGTCGTGTGTGGTTTCATGCGCGAGACGCAGTGCCGACGGGATTGTGTCCCGCGTGAACTCTGGACTGCGTCGGAAGGCAACATGCCCTTCGGGTATCGGCATCGCGGGCTCCTTATGAAAGTATGGGCCTACGTAAGCAGCTCCCATCCACGTATCCACTTTGGCACACCATGCGGCGTGCCGCACGCCCACCGGAGCGCCAGGTTGAAGCAGAGGTCATTTTCCTCCTGCCACCTGCGTCTAACGGGCGCATCCCTCACGTTATTCCTCGGCGGATCGATTAACGAAAGCCAACACCGCTGAGGTATCTCGGATGCTGGCTTGGTTGCCTGTCACGTCGACCCCGAGGTCTCTGATCCGCGCGATAGCACGCGAAAATGTTGCGGGCTTCATACCAAGACGGTTGGCGATCAGGCTCTTCTCATGCGGCAGGGTCAGCGTCACGGCGCCTGTCTTCTCGCCACATAGCCCGAGCAAGAACTCAGCCACGCGCTGGTCGGCGGAGAGAAGCTTCATCTTCTCGATCTGATCGACCAGCACCTTCAGGTGCCGGGACATCGAGGCCATCATCGCGAAGGCGATCTCTGGTCGCTCGGCCACCTTGCGCCGCAACGCATCGCTTTCGATGTGCATGACCCGCGATGCCACCACCGCCTCTGCAGCAACGGGATAGCGGCCGCCGAGAAACATGGCCGCTTCGGCGAAGCTCTCGCCCGAGCCATAGATGTGGACAATGGCCTCATCGCCGCCGGGGTTCACGCGGCTCAGCTTCACCTGGCCGCTGAGCACCAGGAAGAACGCCCGTGCAGGATCGCCTTGCTGAAAAAGGACCTGACCACGCTCGATGGACCGCACCGAGCGCTCATCCACCAGGGCGGCCAGATCCCCGGCAGGGAGATCGCGAAGGATCGCGCTTTTTCGCAGGATCGTCCAATCCTCGGGCGTCAGCACAGGAGATACATCACAATCCGGTCCCATCGATGGTGGCGCAGGGCTGGGCCAGCTTGCGCAGGGCGGCCATGTCCTGAATGACAACAGAAGGACCCTGCACGACGACGTGGTAGGCACCAAGGGCTGCGAAGGATCGTGACAGAACTTCTGGCGCCATCCCCAGTCGCGCCGCCAGGACTTTCTTGTCGAAAGGGAAATCGAATTGACCGCGGGAGCCATGCTCAGCGTCATAGGTCAGCAGCCAGTTGGCTAGACGCTCCAGCCCCGACCTCAATTTCTGGTTTTTCAGCTCCTTGATGGCACCGCGGTAGGCCAAGGCGAGGTTTTCGGCGACTGCCCGCGCGAAGCCAGCATCAGCAGCAAAAGCATGACGCACGGAGTCGGCGGGCACCATCAGGATCCGCGATGCCACCAAGGCCCGTGCGGATTGGAGATAGGGGCGGTCGAACAGCACGGCAGCCAGAATAAAGCTGTCACCGGGCCCGGAAACGCCCAGCGTCGTCTCCCGGTCACGATGGACCGAGAACATCTCGACCGTGCCTTCAACGACCACGTGAAGGAAGTCGGCCGGCTCCCCGGTATGGATCAACTCAACATGAGCAGGGAACCGCTGCAGGAACGCGCCGCGCAGCATGGCCTCGACCTGGTCAGGTTCGACACTCCGAAAAAAGGGGATGCACCGCATCTCCTCCAAATCCAGGCTTCGCATGGCTCGCCTCCCACGCGGCACCTTAACCCGTCGCGTCTCGCGACGCTTGACTATTATCAAGTGAAACCAAGACGGCTGTTGGGTTGAGCATTGACCCTCACCGAGACCGGCCATGCCCGGTGTCAGCAGCGAACTTGAATCGCTCCCGGACCAAGCGCTGCTTGACCTAGATCAAGCGGAGTTCGCTCGCCAATAGCCTCACTTGCTTCCGACTAGACGCCGCGCGTCGTGAGAAAGGGGGCATGAATGTCCAGCGCCAGCACACCAATTGCCATCCAAGGCGGGCCTGAACAGGGCCGCGCCCTCTGGCTCTCGACCATCGCCTTTACGGTGTGCTTCGCGGTCTGGACGATCTTCGCCATCATCGGCGTGCAGATCAAACGCGACCTGGGCCTGAGCGAGACGCAGTTCGGCCTGCTGGTCGGCACGCCCATCCTGACCGGTTCGCTGATCCGGCTGATGCTCGGCATCTGGTCCGACCAGTATGGTGGCCGGATGGTCTTCACCTTCACCATGCTGTCGGCAGCCGTGATGACCGCCTTGCTGACGCAGGCCTATGACTACCCCACCTTTCTGCTCGCGGCGCTGGGCGTCGGCATCGCCGGTGGTTCCTTCTCGGTTGGCGTGGCCTATGTGGCCAAATGGTTCCCGAAGGAAAAGCAGGGCACCGCGCTCGGCATCTTCGGGGCCGGCAATGTCGGCGCCGCGGTCACCAAATTCGCCGCCCCCGTCATCATGGTCGCCTATGGCTGGAAGACGGTGGCACTGATCTGGGCCGCCGCGCTGCTGGTCATGGCCGTCGTGTTCTTCCTGATGACCAAGGATGACCCGGACCTCGCCCGCCGCCGTGCCACGGGTGCTAAGCCGGAGCCGCTCTCAGCGATGCTGGAGCCGCTGAAGAACATCCAGGTCTGGCGCTTCTCGCTCTACTACTTCTTCGTCTTCGGCGCCTTCGTGGCGCTGGCGCTGTGGCTGCCGCGCTACCTGATCGGCGTCTATGGGCTGGATATCATCACCGCCGGCATGGTGGGTGCGGCGTATTCCATTCCGGCGTCGATCTTCCGCGCCTATGGCGGGCATCTGTCGGACAAGTTCGGCGCACGCCGGATCATGTACTGGACCTTCCTGGTCTCGGTGGTCTGCACCTTCATCCTCT
>CANHTE010000377.1 GCA_947462945.1 Acetobacteraceae bacterium | reverse complement strand
CGCCACAGAGAACCAACGTGTGGTCACCCTGCTTGTGCTCGAAGAAATAGCCGCAACCTGTCTCATCCATCAGCCGCTGGACGAATTCCAGGTCACTCTCGTTGAACTGCACGCAATAGTTTCGCATCTGGGAGGGGACGGAGCCGCCCCAGCGCACCGGCGCCACGGCGTGTTCGTTGAAAATCTTGGTCGCGATGTCCTTGGCGGATTGCTGCTGGAAAATCCGGCAATCCCCGGTGCGCGCCAATTGCCAAAGCCGCGGCACGGCCTCGATGCGGTAGGCGGCCAGGCCCCGCCCATAAGGCCCCAGGCGCGAAAAGCTGCGCACGATGCCGTGGAAGTAGCGCGCTTCGGTGTGCTTCACCTTCACCGAACAGGTGACAGCCTTGCCGATCAGCGCCGAGGGCTGAAGGTCGAGATCATCGGAAATCACTTCTGCCGCCAGCGCAAAGGGGCGGCCAATCTCTTCCTGCACCGAGAGGCGGCGCAGCGTCAGCTTGTCCTTGCCCAAGGGAGAGGCAATCTCCAACAAGCGCTCGTGCTGCGTGAGGTTCAATTCACCGCTCAACGACGTTCCCCGTCCAACTCATGCAGACCATAGCTCCACCCTCTCGGGTTCGGGAAGCGAGCTTGCCTGTCATCGTGCCACCACACCCAATGAGAAGGAGCGCAATTCGCGCTGCGCCGTCCGGAACACTGCATCCTGCTGGTGGCGTTTTTCGGCGGCGAGTTGCGGCACCCGGCGCGTCACCCATTCGCCCAAGGCCAAGGCGGAGATGCGCCCCTCGCCATCCATCGCGGCTCGCCCGCCCATGCCCTCGCGGATGGCGAAGGCAAAGACGCCATTGCGGTCATCATAGGAATCCAGCGCCTCCTGCACCGAGGTGCTGGCGGCGAGGAGGAAACGCCCCGTCTCATTGCCCAGCGCCGCCAGGCTATCAATCGTCACCTGGCCGGCATGGCAGGTATCAATGAACAAGAACCCATCCCGTGCGCGGATGCGCGCCAGGGCCGCCACCAGCGTTCCCTCATCCAGCGCGACGCGGCGGATCGCCTCCCAATTCGCGGTGCTCGCAGTCTCATGCGGCAGGAACAGGAAGCGGCGATCCGGCTCGGAGCGCAGGCCGTGGCCCGCAAGATAGAGCACGAAGGTATCTTCCGGCCGGGCGATCTGCGCCGCCTGGCCCAGCGCCGCCAGGATATTGGCGCGCGTCGCGTCCCGGTTGGCCAGCAGCGTCGTGATCACCTCACGAAATACGCCGCCCGCCCGGCTTCGCAGCGCCTCGGCCACGCCCCGGGCATCGGCGACGGCGAAGCGGAGGTTCAGGCTGGATTCGGCATATTCATCCACGCCGATAGCCAGGATGATGAGGCGCCCCGCGCCTTGCGGCGCAGCCGCCTCCCCCGCGCGGCGCAATTCCAGGGCGGGGGCTTCGGCGAACAAGCCGCGATCCTCGGCGTAGAGCCGGGCGGCGACGCGGTTGGCGCCGGGATCGAGCGGAACCTCCACCGCATTCGCCCCGGGCAGCGCCACACTGCGCAGCGCGATGCGGTCATTCACCATGATGTCCAGCGGGCCAAGCCCCATGCCACGATCAGCCGTGGTGAGGGTGAGGCGCAGCGCCGTCGCCCCTGCCGGCAATTCGCCACCGCCCCAGGCGACGGGTGCGCAATCCCCCCCCACCACGGCGCAGGCCGAACCGGCCAGCAGGCTGGGTAGCCGGCCAATCCGGGCGCGCACATCGCCCAGCTCATTCATCCGGGTCTGCGCCGGGCCACTATCGCCGCGCAGCCGGGCGCGCAGCGCGCCGGGCGCATAAAGCGCGCGATAGGCCTGCTGGAAGCTCGCCCATTCCGGCGTTTGCGCGCGGCCGTGATTGAGATGCACGCCCACCAGCTCCTGCCCGCCGGCGGGTGCATGGTCGAACAGGCCCTCGGGCGTGAAGGCGGCCCAGCGGCGGGCATCGGCATGGACGAATACCGCGCCGCGCTCGACCAGCCGCGCGCTCGCCTCGAACCACCGCAGCGTGCCATCGCCGAGAGCGACGACCGCCATGCCATCCAGCGCGACCAGCCCCCAGGCGGCGCCAGGCAAGGGGCGTTCATCCAGCAGCCGGCCCGTGCGGTCATACAGGCGCAGATGCGTGTCGGTGCCCAGAAGGAAGGCTTCGTCGCCCGGCAGCACGGCCAGGCTGCGGCTGAACTCGCCCTCGTTCAACCGCAGGGGTTGGCCGTTGAGCCGGGGCCGGTCCCGATTTTGCCAATCCGAGAACACCAGCCCGCGCCCGGCCTGACGCGCCGTCACCATCGCGCTGCCTTCGCCCGGCGCAAGCTGGCCGGCCTGGGCGTCAAAGAGCAGAGTTGCGCTGCCGGGGCGCAGCTGGAAGCGCAGCCTTTGCCCATCGGCACTGACGGCCAGAGCCGCGCCCGTGTTGCGGAAATCACCACCCGGCGGCAAGGGCGATTGCGCCAGCCGCCCATCCCCGGCGATGCGCCCCCAACCGGGATCGGCCGCCGCAAAGGCCACGCCGCCCCCGGGCAATGCCAGCAAATGGGCAATGGCATCGCGCGCTGCCGGAATGTCGCGCGCGGCACCCAGGCCGAAATCGCCCCAGCGACGGATCACGAATTCTCCGCCGGATCGCGCATAGCCGGCGGCATAAAGCTGCACGCCGCCCCGCCCGTCACTCGCCCAGGTCACGGCGGGCAGGCCCTCGCCCGCCAGGCCGGTCACGTCGGGCGCCAGGACCATGCGCAAATCGCTGGACTGGAGGATTTCGACCCGCAGCCGATCCTCAAAGCCCACCGCCAGCAGCGCCCCATCCGGTGACCAGGCGAGGCCATAGGGCCGGGCGCCGGCCAGCGGCACGCGCTCGGCCACCCGTCGCCCGGCCGGGTCGTAAATCCGGATGCGCCCATCGGCGGAACTCGCGGCCAGGCGGCCGGCGGCATCAAAGGCCAGCATCCGCGCGGCGCCCTGCCAACCGGCATTGTCCTCGGCAATCTGCCGGCCATTGCGCGCATCCCAGATGCGGATGCCGGCCCGCCCGCCCAGTGCGGCGGCGAGCCGCGTGCCATCCGCCGATACGGCCAGATGCTGGATCGGCGCCGGCTGGTTGGGCAGCCGTGCCACCAGCCGCCCGCTGGCCGTGTCAAACACGTAGATGACGAAGCTGCGATCCCAGGCGCGGCCGGTATGGCCGGCGGCAAAGGCGCGGCTGCCATCGGGGCTGAGGGCCACCGCGTAAAGCTCGCCCTCGGCGCCATCGGCGATGG
>CANHTE010000376.1 GCA_947462945.1 Acetobacteraceae bacterium | reverse complement strand
TTCGCCGATCTGGCGGCCAGGGTCCGCCCCGCCGTCGTCACCATCACCACCACCGAGCGCGCCAGCCAGGTCAGCACCCGCTCGCCCTTCCCACAGGGCAGTGAGCAGGACCAGCAATTCCGCCGCCATTTCGGTGAGCAGCCGGGCCAGCAGGCCCGCCCGCGCGGCCAGGCGCTCGGCTCGGGCTTCCTGGTGGATGCCCAGGGCCATGTGGTGACCAACAACCACGTGGTCCGCAACGCCAGCAGCGTGAAGGTGAAGCTGGATGATGGGCGTGAGCTGGAGGCCCGCGTCGTCGGCCGTGATGAGCGCACGGATGTCGCCCTGCTCAAGGTGGAAGCCGGCCAGCCCTTGCCCTTCCTGGCGCTGGGGGACAGCAACACGGCCCGCCCGGGCGATTGGGTAGTGGCGGTGGGCAATCCCTTCGGCCTGGGTGGCACGGTGACGGCAGGCATTGTCTCGGCGCGCGGCCGCGACATCGGCGTCGGCCCCTATGACGACTTCCTGCAGATTGATGCCTCCATCAACAGCGGCAATTCAGGCGGCCCGCTTTTCGCCCTGGATGGCAGCGTGATCGGCGTGAACACGGCGATCTTCTCGCCCAGTGGCGGTTCGGTGGGCATTGGCTTTGCCATCCCCTCCAACATGGTCCGCCAGGTGGTGGCGCAAATCCAGGCCAATGGCCGGGTGGAGCGCGGCTTCCTGGGTGCCTCCACCCAGCCGCTGACGCCCTCCCTCGCCCGCTCGCTGCGGCTGGCCAAGCCGGAAGGCGCGCTGGTGGGCCAGGTGGAGCCCGAAAGCCCCGCCGCCCGCGCCGGCCTGCGCGCCGGCGATGTGGTCACCCGCGTGGGGGAGGCCGCCGTGGCCAATCCGCGTGACCTGGCGCGCGCCATCGGCGATGCGCGGCCGGGCAGCGAGGTGCGGCTCTCAGTGGTGCGGGACGGCGCCCCGGCCGAACTGCGCGTGACCCTGGCCGAACTGCGCGAAGGCCGCAGCGCCGCCGCCAAGCCGGGCGGTGAAGCCGAAAATCGCGGCGGCCCGGTGGGCGTGGCCCTGGCGCCCATCACCCCCGAAGCCCGGCAAAGGCTGAACCTGCCGGCCCAGGTGAATGGCGCCGTGATCGCGGGCATCCGTGAGGGAAGCCCCGCCGCCGAGGCCGGGCTGCGGGAGGGCGATGTGATCACCGGCGTCGCCGGCCAGGATGTGGCCGATGTGGCGGCGACGGTGGGCGCCATCCGCGCAGCGGCTGGCACCCAGGGCGCGGCCATTGCGCTGCGCATCCTGCGCGAAGGGCGCGGCGCCTTCGTGGCGGTGGAACTGCCGGCCCAGGGCTGAACCGGGCCGGTTGATCCAGCGGCGCCCGCTTTGGCAGCGGGCGCCGTTTCTGGGCGATGCCGGCTTTCAGCCCGCCGCGAATTCCGCGCGGATGGCAGCGCCATGCTCGCCCAGGCGCGGCACCGGGCCGAATTCACGCGGCCCATCGCTGAAGCGCGCGGCGGGTGCGGCCAGTGGAATGGGGCCCTTCTCCGTCTCCACGCTGATGCGCCGCAGCGCCTTATGCTCCGCCAGGCCCGCCACGTTGTTCACGAAGCCATAGGCGGTATTGGCCCGCGTCAGCCGCGCCACGCAGGCGGCCCGGTCATGCGCCTTGAAGACGCTGGCGATATGCGCATCCACCATCGGCCGCTGCGCCACGCGCTCCAGATTGATGCGGAAGCCCGGGCGCTCGGTCAGGCTTGTGTCACCCAGGAAATGCTCGGCGAATTGCGCCCATTCGCGCTCATTCTGGATGGAGATCAGGATCAGGGCGCCATCCTTCGTCTCAAAGGCGCCGTAGGGACAAAGCGAGGGGTGCGCCAGGCCAATGCGCTGCGGCTCCTTTCCCGTGCCCTCCAAATAAAGCAGCGGCACATTCATCCAATCCGCCATGCCATCGAACAGCGAAACCCCGATGCCCTTGCCGCGCCCGGTGATCCCGCGCTCGATCAAGGCTTCCAGCACGGCCGCATGCGCGTTCATCCCGCAGGCAATATCGCAGGCGGAGACGCCAACGCGCCCGGGGCCTTCCGGCCGACCGGTGACGGAGGTCAACCCGCTTTCGGCCTGCACCAGAAGGTCATAGGCCTTCATGGCGGCATATTCGCCTTCCTCGCCATAGCCGCTGATATCCACGGTGATCAGGCGCGGATGCCGGGCGCGCAACTCCGCCGAGCCGAAGCCGGCACGCGCCATGGCGCCGGGCGCCAGGTTCTGGATGAAGACATCGGCGCGCTCCAGCAGGCGCGCCAGCAGCGCCTTGTCCTCGGGCTGCTTGATGTCGAGGCAAAGGCTTTCCTTGCCCCGATTGAGCCAGACGAAATAGGTGGAAAGCCCCTTGCAGGCCGCGTCATAGCCGCGCGCGAAATCGCCTTCCGCCCGCTCGATCTTGATGACGCGCGCCCCCGCATCGGCCAGCTTCATCGAGCAGGTGGGCGCCGCCACCGCCTGTTCCATTGAGACGACCAAAAGCCCGGCCAAAGGTTTACCGCTCAATTCCCAGTCCCTTCCTGCATGCGCCCCGCGCGGATGATGGCGCCCCAGCGGGCATATTCCGCACGGATCAAAGCCGCCGCCGCTTCCGGCCCGCGCTCGGCCCCCGCCGGCGTGATGACGGAATCCGTGGCGAGGCGGCGGCCCACCGTCTCATCCTCCAGCGTGGCCTCCAAGGCCCTGGCCAGGGCCGTGATGATGGGGGTGGGCGTGCCCTGCGGGGCCACCAGCATGTTCCAGACCGAAAGCTCGGGCATCGCCAGGCCGATTTCGGCCGCCGTCGGCACTGTCGCGATCTCGGGCAGGCGCTGCGGCCCCAGCACCGCAATCGCGCGCGCGCCCAGATGCGTGGCGGGAATGGCGGTGATCGCCTGATCCACCATCACATCCAGCAGCCCGGCCTGAAGGTCCTCCAGCGCCTGCCCGCCGCCGGGATAGGGCACCAATTCGCCCCCCTCGCCCAAGGCGCGCATCAGCATCACGCCGCCCATATGCAGCGCACTGCCCCGCCCGGCACTGCCGATGGAAAGCTGCCCCTGGGCCGCATGCTGGCGCAGTTGCGCCACATCCGTGATGCCGGAGGCCCGGCTGGCCAGCAGGATCATGGGATTGGTGCCAAGCAGCCCGACCGGCGCCACATCGCGCAGCGGGTCCTGCGGGGGCTGGCCCCCAAGCTGCGGGGCAAGCGCGAAGCTGCCCAGATTGCCCAGCAGCAGCAAATGCCCATCCGGCGCCGCGCGGCCCAATTCGCCAAG
>CANHTE010000375.1 GCA_947462945.1 Acetobacteraceae bacterium | reverse complement strand
TGATTCCCTCAATACGCCTTTCCTGACGGGCAAAGCCAGGAAGCGCATCCTGCGGCGCAGGGGTGCCGGCGGGGGCCCAAGCCATGGGAGATGCCCGCGCGGCATGGTGCGTGCATGGCGCCCACCACCTCAAGTTGGGGAAGAAGCCGTCCATGCAACCTGATTTAATCCTCACTGATGCAATGCTGGTCACACATGGCGAGGCGCCCATCCCGCGCGCCTTCCTTGCCATGGCCGGTGGGCAGATTTTGGATTCTGGGCCGATGGCGCAGCTTCCTGCCTGCGATGCGCCGAGGCTGAGCCTCCCCGGCCGGTTGCTGACGCCGGGGCTGATCAACATCCATACCCATGCCGTTCTCTCGCTGATGCGCGGCATCGCCGTGGATATGGGCTTTGCCCCGGCCTATACGCCCGGCGTGCCGCATGGCCATGAAATCAGCGCCGAGGACGCGGTCGCCCTGGCCCGTCTGGGGGCCATGGAATCCATGCTCATGGGCTCCACCGTCATGGTGGACAGCTATGTGCATGGCGAGGTGACGTTGCCCGCCATCGCCGAACTGGGCCTGCGCATCTGGGCCTGCGGGCGGCTGCATGATGTGGATTTTTCGCGCGTGCACCTGGCCGATTGGCGGCATGCGCCCGAGATCGGCGCGCATCGGCTGGCGGAGCTGGAGGCGTTGATTGCCCAGTTCCATGGCAGCCATGGGGGCAGGGCGCATGTCATCGTGGCACCGCATGCCCCTGACACTTGCTCGGCCGCATTGCTGCGCCGCGCCGCTGACCTGGCGCGCGATGCAAAGCTGCTGATCACCACACATCTTTCTCAATCACAGTTGGAAAATGCGCAGATTCAGCGGCGCGAAGGCTGCTCCCCCACGCAGTTGCTGGAACGTTGCGGCTTGCTGGATGACCGGCTGATCGCGGCCCATTGCATCCATATGTCGCCCGAGGATGTGGCCCGCTTTGGTGCGGCAGGTGCGACTGTCGCGCATGTGCCCAAGGGCAATGCCACGGGCGGCGCCATCGCCAATACGCCGGCCCTGCGCGCGGCTGGCGCCCGCATTGGCCTGGGCACCGATAACCTCACCCAGGACATGGCCGAGCAGATGCGCTGGGCGCTGGCCACGGCGCGCATCCGCGTGGGCTCGGTGGGGGAGGGGTGGCAGCCCGAGGATGCCTTCGCCATGGCGACCGTGAATGGCGCCGCCGCGCTGGGCAAATCCGGGCGGCTGGGCCAGTTGGCGCCGGGCTTTTCCGCGGATGTGGTGGCCTGGGATTTTCGCCGCGCGCATCTGACCCCGCTGCTCGACCCTCTCGGCACGCTGGTGCATGACGCCAATGGCCGCGATGTCGAGCATGTCTGGATCGCCGGCCAACAGGTGGTGCAATCGGGCCGGCCTACTCTGGCCGATGAGGCGGCGGTGCGGGCGGCCGCCCAGACCGCGGCCGAGGGGCTCTGGCAACGCGCGCGCGACATGCGGGCGGCCTGAACGCTCAGACCATCATGAAGCGTCGGCCGCGCCGGCCTCAGCGCGGCGTGGCGAAGCCATCGGGGATGAGCTTGAAGGGATAATCCGGCTCGACATAGGCGCCCGCCTTTTGCCGCTTGGGCAGCTTCACCTTGGGGCGCTTGGGGGCCTCATAGGGGATATGGCGCAGCATGTGACGGATCAGGTTCAGCCGGGCGCGCTTCTTGTCGTCCGACGGCACGACATACCAGGGCGCCCAGGAGGTGTCGGTGGCGAGGAACATGGCATCCCGCGCGCGGGAATAATCATACCAACGGCTGTAGGAGAGCAGGTCCATCGGCGAGAGCTTCCACAGCTTGCGCCCATCCTGGATGCGTGCCTCCAGTCGTCGGGTCTGTTCCTCGGGGCTCACTTCAAGCCAGTATTTCAGCAGGATCACGCCGGACTCGATGATGGCGCGCTCGATACCCGGCGCCATCTCCAGGAAGCGCTCGGCCTGCGCTTCACTGCAAAAGCCCATGACGCGCTCCACGCCCGCGCGGTTGTACCAGCTGCGGTCGAAGATCACGATTTCGCCGGCGGCCGGCAGGTGCTGAATGTAGCGCTGGACATACATTTGCGACTTCTCCCGCTCGGTAGGCGAGGGGAGGGCGATCACACGAAAGACGCGCGGGCTGACGCGCTCTGTGATGGCCTTGATGCTGCCACCCTTGCCCGCCCCATCCCGGCCTTCGAACAGGATGCAGACCTTCGCGCCCGTCTCCTGCACCCAGCGTTGCAATGCCACCAGTTCGACGTGCAATTCACTCAACGCTTTTTCGTATGCGCGGCGAGAGAGCTTTCCGTCCTCACGAAAGGGTGACGCCTCGCTCGGCATCGGGTCTGGCATTGCGCGATGTTTCTTGGCCATGGAATGGTCTCCCTCCCATCTATCCTGTGCTATTCGAGATGGTCCGGCCAGCCGATGAACAGGCCGACATCGCCCGGCATGCCGCCTGGGTAATCGAGCACACGCGCGCCGAAGGTGAAGCCGCCGGGCGCAAGCTCCGCCTCCCACCATGCATGCACATGCTTGAGGACGCCGGGCAGCGTGTCCTGCCAGCCATCCAGGCGGTTGTTGATCCGCCGCCCCAGGTCTTCACAAATCTCGGAGGGGAAGCGGATCAGCATTGCTTCCTTTTCGCCATTGTCGAAGGCGCGGCGGATCTTCAGCAGCGCGCGTTCCTTGTCTTCCTCGGTGATCTCATAGGTCAGCAGCTTTTCGGTGAAGGCCTTGAGTTCGGCGTGGCGCGCTTCGAGGGCGGCAGCCTCCTCGGCGCGGCGGCGGGCCTGGGCTGCGTCCTTCGCCGCGAAAAGTGCGGCGACGGTAAGACTGCGTTCGGCGTCGCTCATGCGGTGCTCCTGCGGGTAACGGGAGGGGGAGCCTAGCGCATGGCGCAGGGCCTGCCGCCTTGCGCCGTGTCAAAGCTCCGTGAAGTTCAGGGCCTGGCGGGCATCGCCCTGCCAGGGGCCATGGAACATCTGCAGAATGCGATCGGCCTGGGTCATGCCGCTTTCCACAATCTCGTGCAGGGGGGCCAGGTAAATCTCCTCGCCCAGGCCGCGCGCCTTCAGCCCCGCCTCGCTGATCGCCAGGGCGTCGCGTGCCACGTCGCGCAGCGGGCGGCCGGCGATGCTGGCCTCCAGCGCCAGGCGCGGCGCGTCGGCGCGCAGGGCGTGCAGCTCTGCCATGGTCCAGTTCCGGGTGAGGGCACGGGCCGCCTTCTGCGCTGCGTCATCATAGATCAGCCCCACCCAAAAGGCTGGCTGCGCCTGGATC
>CANHTE010000374.1 GCA_947462945.1 Acetobacteraceae bacterium | reverse complement strand
CCGCGCCCTATATGACGCGCCCATGTCTTCCGCCATCTCCTCTCCGCTTTCTCCCAGCACGGGCAAGCATTCCCGCATGCGCGCCCTGCCGCTGCGGGTGGGCACCCGTGCCTCGCCATTGGCCCTCTGGCAGACGCGGCATTTCCTGGAGATCATCACCGGCTTCTGCCCGGTGCTGCGCGGCGTGAATGCCTTCGAGGAACACGCCATCGCCACCACAGGGGATCTCGTGCAGAACCGCCGCCTGGCCGATATCGGCGGCAAGGGCCTGTTCGCCAAGGAAATCCATGAGGCGCTGCTGGATGGCCGGGTGGATTTCGCGGTGCATTCCCTGAAGGATCTGGAGACCGAGATGCCGCCGGGCATCGTCCTCGCCTGCACGCTGCGGCGCGAGGATGCGCGCGATGCGCTGATCCTCGGCGCCGGTTGCGGCGTGCCGGATGCCGCCGACCCCTATGCGGGATTGCCGCAGGGCGCCGTCATCGGCTCCTCCTCCCTGCGGCGGCAATCGCAGCTTCTGGCGGCGCGGCCGGATTTGCGCGTCGTGACCCTGCGCGGCAATGTGCAGACCCGGCTGGGCCGCGTGGCGGCGGGTGAGGTGACCGGCAGCCTGCTGGCGCTGGCCGGGTTGCGCCGCCTGGGGCTGGAGGATCGCGCGGCCATCGCCCTCGACCCAGAGCTGATGGTGCCCGCGGCCGGCCAGGGCATCGTCGGCATCACCACCCGCGCTGATGATGTGGAGCTGCGTGAACTCCTCTCCGGCATCGAGGATCGCGAAGCCGCCGCCGTCTCCAAGGCCGAGCGCGCGCTGCTGGCGGCGCTGGATGGCTCCTGCCGCACGCCCATCGGTGGCCATGCGCGGCTGCTGCCCGATGGCATATTGCGCCTGACCGGGCTTGTGGCGCGGCCGGATGGCAGCTTCCTGCTCAAGCGGCAGGTCGAGGGCGCGGCAAGTGACGCGGCCCGCATCGGCACCGCCCTGGGCGAGGAGCTGCGCGCCGACAGCCCAGCCGACATCTTTGGCTGAGATGCGGCCCCGGGGGGCGCAAGGCGGCGTTCTCGTCACCCGGCCCGAGCCGGGCGCGGCCGAAACCGCCACCCGGCTGACGGCGCTGGGTTTCACGCCCATTCTGGCCCCCGCTTTGCTGCTCGCCCCGCGCCCTTTGGCGCCACCTTCCCGCGCCCAGGCCCTGCTGCTGACCAGCCGTGCCGCCGCCCGTGCGCTCCAGCCTTGGTCCATCCCGGTGCTGGCGGTCGGCGCCGCCACGGCCGAGGCCGCGCGCGCCCAGGGCTTTTCCCAGGTGCGCGCGGCGGAGGGCGATGCCATGGCCCTCGCCGCCCTTTGCACGGAAACGCTGCGCCCGGATGATGGCCCCCTGCTGCTGGCGGTGGGGGCGGCCTATTCGCTCGACCTGACGGCCCAGCTGCGGGCGCGAGGCTTCCGGGTGATCCGCCGCGTGGTCTATGCGGCGCGGGAGGCCCCTGCCCTGCCTGACCAGGCGGCAGCGGCGCTGCGCGCGGGCCAGGTGTCACACGCGATGTTCTTCTCCCCGCGCAGCGCCGCGTGTAGCTTGGCCTTGCTGTCCAGGGCCGGGCTTGCCGGGGCCCTGCACAGCATCGAGGCGCTGGCCATCAGCCCGCGCGTGGCATCGGCGCTGCAGGCCCTCAGCTGGCGGCGCATCCGCGTGGCGGACCGACCTGACCAGGACCATCTTCTGGAGTTGCTGAACCCGTGACCCGAAAGCTTGATCCCGCCTGGTTGGCGCTGCTGGGTGCGGCGGGGCTGCTGGTGTTGTTCATCCTTTGGCTGATGAGCGGGCGGGCACCGCAGCGCGTGACGGACCCTGCCTTGGCGGAACGCCTCGCGGTGGCCGAGACCACGCTGCGCCAAGTGACCGAGCGCCCGGCGGGTGACCCTGCCGCCCTCGCGGCCGCGCTCACGCGCCTGACGGCCGCCGAGGCCACCCTGCGCCTGCTGAGCGACCGCCCGGCGGGTGATCCCGTGGCGCTGACCGCGCTGGAACGCCAGGTCTCGGCGAACCGCCAATCCGGCGAGGCTATGCTGACCGAGCGGCTGACCGAGCGGCTGGCCGCGCTGGAGGCCACCGGCACCGCCCGGCTGGAGCAGCGCCTTGGCGCGCTGGAGGCCAGCCTCACCACCCGCATGGCCGAGGCGCGGGCGCTGCGCGAGGCGGCCGAGCAGGCGCAGGCCACCCGACTGGCCAGCCAGGAGCAATCCCGCCTGACCGGCGAGGCCAGCCTGGGCCAGCGCATCACCAACCTCGAAACCGGCCTGCTGCAACGGCTGGCAACGCTGGAGGCCAGCCTCGCGCAGCGCCTCGCCCCGCTGGAACAGGCGCTGCAACGCCTGGGCGCGGCCGAGGCGCGGACCGAGCGCCTGGCCGGCATCGAAGCCCTGCGCGCCCTGCTGGATGCCGGGCAGCCGCTGGCCCCCGCCCTGGCGCGCCTGGGCACCACGCCGCCGCCCGCCCTGGCGCGCTTTGCCACCATCGCCCCGCCCAGCGAACCCGCGCTGCGCCTGGCTTTTGAGGATGCGCTGCGCCAGGCGCGCGGCGTAGCGCAGGAAGGCGCCCTGCCCAGGCTGGGCAGCCTGCTCACCATCCGCCGGGGTGAGGATGTGGTCTGGGGCGATGCCACCGAGGCCAATGTCGAACGTGCCCGCCGCGCGCTGGAGGCGGGGGATGTCGAGGGCACGCTGGGCCATCTGAGCCGCCTGCCCGAGCCGCTGCGCCTGGGCCTGCGCCCCTGGCTGGAGGAGGCCCAGGCCCTGGCCGCCGCACGCTTCGCCCTGCGCGCCCTGGCCGGCGGCTGATGCGGCTCGTCTTCAAGCTGCTGCTGGTGGTGCTGGCGGGCTTTGCCGGCGTGATGTGGCTGGCCGGCCTGGGGGGCAGCGTTGAAATCCGCCATGGCGATCTCTGGCTGGGCATGCCTCTGGCCGCCGCCCTGGCCGCGCTCGTCATTGCCTTCTTGCTGCTGCATGGGGTGCTTCGGCTGTGGGCCTGGCTGCTGGGCTGGCCGCAGCGGCGCCGGCTGCGTCTGGAATTTCAGCGCCGGGCCGAGGCGGACCAGGCGCTGACCCGTGCGCTCGTGGCACTCGCTGCGGGCAGGGCGGAGCAGGCGCGACTGGAGGTGACCCGCGCGCGCCGCCTGGCGGGCGATACGCCGCAGCTCCTCCTCCTCGCCGCCGAAGCCGCCCGCGCGGAAGGCGATGAACCCGCCGCCGCCTTGGCCTTCGAGGCGCTGGCGGCCCAGCCGGCCGCGCGCTTCCT
>CANHTE010000373.1 GCA_947462945.1 Acetobacteraceae bacterium | reverse complement strand
CACGGGCAAATCCGGCGTGGCGAGCAGCAGGCCCTCGGTGATGATGCCCTCCGCCAGGCGGTCGGCCGCGGTCACCGGGCTTGCATCGCCCTTGCGCTCGATGGCGAAGCCGGCGCGGCGCACCGCCTCGATGGCCTGCGCGGCGTCACGGGCGAGGCGGGTGGCCAGGGCCAGAAGCTCAGCATGCGTCATCCCTCGGGTCTATCTCCCCCGGGCGGGATGACGCAATGCGATGCGCGGCCTATCTTCCAGGCAATCCTTCAGATCGGAACGGGACGCCCCATGCTCGATATCGCCTTTGCCAAGCCTGCCTTGCCCAAGTCCGGCGCCCTGGTGCTGCCCCTCGCCGAGGGCGCGCCGCTGGCGGGCCTGGCCGCCACGCTGGATGCGGCGATGGAGGGGGGCCTCTCCCGCGCGCTGGAAGCGGCGAGCTTCAAGGGCAAGGCCGGGCAATCCGCCACCTTCTGGGCGCCGCATGGCGGCATCACCAAGCTGGTCATCATGGGCATGGGCCTAAGCCCGGACGCGGAAAAGCTGGGCGGCAGCCTGGTGCCCATGGTTTCGGCCGAAGCCACGGTGATGGTGGCAGCCGAGGGGCTTTCGGCCACGCAGGCCGCCAGCCTGGCCATGGGCGCTGCCTTGCGCGCCTATCGCTTTGATCGCTACCGCACCAAGGAAAAGGCCGAGGACAAGCCCAAGCTTGCCAAGCTGACCATCGGCACCGCGGATACCTCCGCCGCCAAATCCGCCTTCGCGCCGATGAAGGCCGTGGTGGAAGGCGTCTTCCTCACCCGGGACCTGGTGTCCGAGCCCGCCAATATCCTGACGCCGGTCGAATTCGCGGAGCGCCTGAAAGGGCTGGAAAAGCTCGGCCTGGGCGTGGATGTGCTCGGCCCGAAGGAGATGAAGAAGCTGGGCTTCGGCGCCTTCCTGGGCGTGGCGCAGGGCTCCATCAACGAGCCTCGCATGGTGGTGATGCGCTGGAATGGCAGCGGCAAGAAGAAAATGGACAAGCCGCTTTGCTTCATCGGCAAGGGCGTCACCTTCGACACCGGCGGCATCTCCATCAAGCCGGCCGGCGGCATGGAGGATATGAAGTGGGACATGGCCGGCGCCGGCACCGTGGCCGGGTTGATGGCGGCCCTGGCCGGCCGCAAAACCAAGGCGGACGTGATCGGCATCGTCGGCCTCGTCGAGAACATGCCCGGCCACAACGCCCAGCGCCCGGGCGATGTGGTGACCAGCGCCTCCGGCCAGACCATCGAGGTCATCAACACCGACGCCGAAGGCCGCCTGGTTCTGGCCGATGTGATCCATTACGCCATCGAGAAATTCGACCCGAAATTCATGGTGGATCTGGCCACCCTGACTGGCGCCATCATCGTGGCACTCGGCCATGAGCATGCGGGGCTGTTCGCCAATGATGAGGAACTGGCCGCCCGCATCACCGCCGCCGGAAGCGCGGTGGGTGAGGCCGCCTGGCGCATGCCGCTGGGCGAGGCCTATGACAAGCAGATCAAATCCGACATCGCGGATATGAAGAATGTGGGCGGCGGCCGGGCCGGCGGCTCGATCACGGCGGCCTGCTTCATCCAGCGCTTCGTCCAGGGCCGCCCCTGGGCGCATCTGGACATCGCCGGCACGGCCTGGGCCAGCAAGGATTCGCCCACCATCCCCAAGGGCGCCACGGCCTATGGCGTGCGCATGCTGGATCGGCTGGTCGCGGATCATTATGAGGGCTGAGGCCCAGTCGCACCGGCCGCAGGCTATGTCGGGCTTGCAGGGCGCCGCCGCGTGCTGAAAATCCGGCGTGCGCCCTCACCGGGCGCGCTGCTGCTGCGGCCCATCCTGGAGGGCGGGGCGCCGCATCCCTCCGGCTTCCAAGGCAAGCCTGGCGAGGTGCTGATTCTCAACCCCGGCGAGCGCTGGATCGGCGCGGATGGCGCATCCTCCGCCCATGAGTGGGAACGGATGGGTGCGGCCTGCATCGCGGCCGCAGGGCCTGCGCGGCGCGTGGCGCTGGATGCGCGGGGCCTGCCCCTCCATTTCGCGGTGGGGCTGGCCAGCGGCGCCCTGCTGCGCGCCTGGCGCTTTGACCGCCTGAAATCCCGCGGCCGCAAGCCCTCCCTCCGCATCGAATTGCTGGTGAACGAGCCTGCGCTGATCGCCGGCGCCTGGGCGCGGGCCGAGGCCAGCCTGGCCGGCGCCGCCTTCGCACGGGAATTGGTGGCCGAGCCCGGCAACCGCCTCACCACCACCGAATTCACCCGCCGCCTGCGCGCCCTCCGCACCGAGGGCTTGAAGGTCACGGTGCTGGGGCGGCACGACTTGCAGCGCATGGGGGCCGGCGGGTTGCTGGCCGTGGGGCAGGGCAGCGTGCATCCGCCGCGCCTGGTCATTCTGCGCTGGAAGGGCTGCTTCAAGGCGCCGCCAGTCGCTTTCATCGGCAAGGGCATTTGCTTCGACACGGGCGGCATTTCCATCAAGGGCGCCGCCGGGATGGAGGCGATGCGCGCCGACATGGCGGGGGCCGCCGCCTGCGCCGGGGCCATGCTGGCCTTGGCCCGCCGGCGCTCACCCTGCCCCGCGGTCGCCGTCCTCGCCCTCGCCGAAAATGCCACCAGCGCCATGAGCTACCGTCCCGGCGATGTGCTGCGCATGCTGGGCGGCCAAAGCGTGGAGGTGGTGGACACCGATGCCGAAGGGCGCCTCGTTCTGGCCGATGCCCTGCATTTCGCGGCCAAGCGCTTTCGCCCGCAGGCCTTGCTGGACCTCGCCACCCTGACCGGCAGCGTGGTGACAGCCCTGGGCCATCACCGCGCCGGTATCTTCACCAATGACGCGGCGCTGGCCACCGCCGTCACCGCCGCGGGCGAAGTCGTCGGGGAACGCCTCTGGCCGTTGCCCATCGGGGAGCGCCACCGCGCCGATCTGCGCAGCGACATCGCCGATATCAGGCAATGCATGCCCGCAGGCCAGGGGCCACAGCCCGATGCCTCACACGCGGCCGCCTTCCTGCGCGAATTCGTGGCGAGCGAGGGCGGCGGGCTGCCCTGGGCGCATCTGGATATCGCTGGGGTGGAGACGGCGGAACATGCCGAAGGACTGGCGGCAAAAGGCACGCCGACCGGATTCGGGGCGCGGCTGCTGGATGCGCTGGTGGAACGGCATTTTGAGGATCCGCATCGGGTTTGAGGCGGGAGGGAAGGGGCCTCCGGCGGCTGGGGCCGGGGCCCCAGACCCCGTTCCTTGGGATGCCCTATTCCTGCAACTGGCATTTCGAATGGGTGTT
>CANHTE010000372.1 GCA_947462945.1 Acetobacteraceae bacterium | reverse complement strand
GCCAGGGCCGGCAATTGGCGCCGGGACAAACGGGGCATGGCATTTTCCTTCGGGTGAATTTTTACGGGCGTGTGACGGCGTGACTTATTCGTCATCCCCATCATCATTTGCAATCGCAAAGCGACTGGCCGCGGGCGCCTGGATTGTTTATCCGCCATGCATGAAACGCAGCCCGCGCCCCCCGTCATGACCGCCGAGGAATTGCTGCACCGCGGCATGGCGCGCCATCGCGAGGGCCGCCTGGCCGAGGCTGCCAGCCTGTACCGCCGCGCCCTGCGCCTGGCCCCCGGACACCCGGATGCCGAGAATCTTCTGGGCGTCGCGGCCCGGCAGCAGGGCGACCTCCCTGCCGCGCTGGCCCATGCCGCCCGCGCCGTGGCGGCCGCGCCCCATGCCCCGCTTTTCCTGGCCAATCAGGGGGCTGCCCTGGCCGAGGCCGGAGAATTGGCCGAGGCCATGGCGGCCCTGGGCCGGGCCGTGGAACTCAACCCGAATGACGCCGTCAGTCTGCGCAATCTGGGGCAGGCGATGACGGCCTCGGGCCAGGCGGAGGCCGCCTTGGCGCCGCTGAGCCAGGCCACGCGGCTGACGCCCGATGCGCCCGAGCCCTGGCTGGCCCTGGCCCATGCCGCCCGCGAAGCCGGAAAGCCCGATTTGGCGCGCGACGCCGCCGCCCGCGTGCGCGGCCCGTTGGCCGAGCAGGCGGGGTTTCTGCTGGCGGCCCTGGGCGCCGCGCCGCTGCCCAAGCGCGCCCCCGCCGCCTATGTGCGAGACCTGTTCGACGCCTTTGCCCCGCGCTTCGATGCCGAGTTGGAAGGGGCGCTGGGCTACCGCACGCCGGCGCTTCTGGCCGCGATGATTACCGGCCTGCCGCGCGGATGCGTGCTGGACCTGGGCTGCGGGACGGGGCTTTCCGGGCTGGCGCTGAAGCCCTTCGCCACCCGGCTGGAAGGGCTGGATCTTTCGCCCCGCATGCTGGCCATGGCCCGCGCCCGCAACATCTACGCCGCGCTGCATGAGGCGGATTTGCTGGATTTTCTGCCGCGCCACCCGGCGCGATACGAGCTGATCGCCGCGGCCGATGTGCTGAATTATCTGGGCGATCTGACGCCCGCCCTGGCCGCCATGCATGCGGCGCTGAAGCCCGGCGGGACCGCGTTGTTCAGCCTGGAAGTGGGCGCGGATGCGGTTTCGCTGGGGGAGGGCATGCGCTTCCGCCACAACCCGGACCACGCCCTGGCCCTGGCCGCCGCCGCCGGGTTTGCGCTGGTGGCGCGGGAGGAGGCGGTGTTGCGGACGGAGAAGGGCGCGGATGTGGGGGGGGTGTTGGTGCGGCTGCGCGCTTGAAGACGGGGGCTTTGCCCCCGTACCCCCAGCAAGGTGAAAGCCTGCTTGGGTTTCACCAGTTTCCTGCACCTTCGTTATAACCAGGCTTCGCGGAGGGGGCGGGGGATGTATTTTCGGCCGCCGACCAGGGTGTGGAGGGCGCGTAGGGCGCGGAGGAACTCCAACACGGCGCCCTTGTCACGCTGCCAATGGCGGATTCGCTGCATCACCGGCATGTGCGGGATGATTTCGGACAAATCCGGATCGGCCACCAGATGGGGCGGGCCGGGCAAGGCGCGCAACAAATCAAGCCGCCGCGCGAGGGTGATCAAAGCCAGGCCACGCAGCCGGATGGCGCGGCGCGCGGCGCGGCAAATCGGCCCCTCCAGCCCGCGCAAGACGTGGCCGGGCGGGGATGCCGCCAGGGCGCGCAACAACCTCTCCCACAGGCCAGCATGCGTCAGGCGGCGGAAATGCCGGGCGACGGTTTCCCCCTTGCCATAGCCGGGGGGCAATTCGCGCCAGGCGCCCTCGGTCGCGGCCACGCGGAAAATCGCATCGAAATGCGCCCGCTGGTTACAGGGGCGGCCGCGCGCGGGCATGGGGAGGTAAGGGAGAAGGGCGGCCCATTGCTCATCGGTGAGGAGGTCATAGGGGACGAGAACCCAGGCCGGCGGGCGAGGGCGGGGGCCACGGGGGCGGATGTAGGGTTCGCGGAGGATGGGGGGGAGGAGGTTGCGCATGGGGGAATTGTAGCGCAGGGCATGGAACATAACAAGAACTTATTCGGGATGCGCTGCCTGCAGGGGACGATTCGTTCATTTCGTTGATTGCGTTTGATGCGTTAAATGGGTAGATTCCGCCAGTCGTTCGGAGCCTGACCATGACCGCCTTTGCCCGTCAGCTTGAGTCCCATTTGCCGTCCCGCACGGAGCAGGCCGTGGCCAATCAGTTGCGGCAAATTCTGGCGGCGCAGAGTGCTGGCCATGCGGAGCCGCGGCTGCGCTTTCTGGATGACCAGAAGCAGCCAGCCGAGATCGTCCTGACGCCGGGCCTGTCACATCTGCTGATGGAGTTGCTGCGGCATATTGGCCGGGGCGATGCGGTGACGCTGGTGCCCGTCAGCCAGATGCTGACCACGCAGCAGGCGGCGGACCTGCTGAATGTCTCGCGCCCCTTCCTGATCTCCCTGCTGGAGAAGGGTGAGCTTGACCACATCATGGTTGGCCGCCACCGGCGCATCCTGGCCGAGAACCTCTTTGCCTATCAGCGCAACCGGGATGCGCGGCGGGACAAGGCTCTCTCAGCCCTGGCTGAACTGGATGCCGAGCTTCTCTGAGCATGTTCGCCAGCCGCTTTACCGCCTTTGTGGATGCTTGTGCCCTGGCGGGCGCCTTGAAGCGGAACCTTCTTTGCACGCTGGCGGAAGCGGGCTTGTTTCGCATCCGATGGTCCGCCCGGGTGCTGGATGAGACCGAGCGGGCCATCGTGGATATCCTGGCGCGCAAACACGTGACCGATGCCGCTGAGCGTGCTGCCCGGGCCCGGGCGGCACTTGAAGAGGCTTTTGAGGAGGCGATGGTGTCCGATTATGCCAAGTTGCTTGGCGCCGGCCTGGAAACCCTGCCCGACCCCGAAGACGCGCATGTTGTGGCCGCTGCCCTCATGGCGCAGGCTGCCGTCATCGTCACTGATAATCTGAGGCATTTTCCGGAAGGCCAGATGGCTGCGCTGAACCTGGACGTGCGATCCAGCGACGCCTTCCTGGCTGATACCATCGCCCTCGATCCCGGCCGCGCGGTGGCGGCCATTCGGCGCATGCGCCAGCGGTTTCGCAAACCGGAGATCACGCCCGCACGCTTGCTCCTGGATATGGAGGCGGCGGGCTTGACGGAAGCGGCGGATATGTTGCGGGAGCATATCGGTTCGTTGTGATGGGGGGATTCGTGTACTGCGCGCCGCGCGGCCCGG
>CANHTE010000371.1 GCA_947462945.1 Acetobacteraceae bacterium | reverse complement strand
TCTTGGGCGCGCGATCGTCCGCGAGCCAGCCGTCTTCCTGATGGATGAGCCCCTCTCCAACCTCGACGCCGCTTTGCGCGTCACCACCCGACGCGAGATCGTGGACATCCACCGCCGCGTCGGCGCCGCAACCCTCTACGTCACGCATGACCAGTCCGAAGCGCTGACCATGGCGGACCGCGTGGCCGTGATGCATGCGGGCGAAATCCTGCAAATCGCCTCACCCGAGGAAATCTATCGCGAGCCCGTGGATCTGCGCGTGGCCAGCTTCATCGGCAGCCCGCGCATCAATCTGCTGGATGCCATTTGCGGCGAGGATGGCGTGCTGCGCGTCCAGGGCGAGACGACAGCCCTGCACAGCACGGCGCGGGGCGCCGTGACCCTGGCGATCCGCCCCGAGGATTGGCGCCTGGCGGATGACGGCCTCGCCGCGCGCGTCGAACATACGGAGTTCCTGGGCGATCACGCCTTGCTGCATCTGCGCCTGGGTTCGGCCGCCGTGATCATGCGCGCGCCCCCGGGCGCCATGCCGCATGCGGGTGAGGCGCTGCGCCTGGGCTTTGACCCCGTGCGCGCGCTGTTGTTTGGCCCCAACGGCCGCCGCGTCGTGGCGCATCGGCGTGAGCCCGCCTGTGTCTGAACCACGCATTCGGCATGGCGAAGCGTTGGGCGCCTGGCTGCTGACCCTGCCCGCCGCCATCTCCTTCGCGATCCTGCTGCTGCTGCCCACCCTGGCCGCCATCGCCATGGCCTTCACCGATTACGAGCTGGGGCTGATCCCGGTCTGGATCGGGCTGGAGAATTTCCGGGAGTTGCTGGAGGATCGCGGCTTCCGGCGCTCGTTTCTGAACACCATCACCTATGTCGGGCTGGTGGCACCGCTCTCGGTGGGGCTGGGCCTCGCGCTGGCGCTGTTGATCGAGGCTGGCGCGCGGGGGCGTGTGTTTTTTCGGGCGGTGTTCTTCCTGCCGGTCGTCTCCCTCACCGTTGCCATGGCGGCGGCCTGGCAATATCTGCTGCACCCTACGATCGGGCCGGTGAACACGCTGCTGCGGATGATCGGGGTGGCAGGCCCGGCCTGGCTGTCGAGTTCCGACACGGTGCTGATTTCCCTCGCCGCCATCGGCGTCTGGGAGAATGCCGGCTTCAACATGGTGCTGTTCATGGCCGGCCTCACCGCCATTCCGCGCGAATTGCGGGAGGCGGCTTCAGTGGATGGCGCGCGCTCGGGCTGGGCGCGCTTCTGGCTGGTCACCTGGCCCTTGCTGGGACCGACCACGCTGTTCGTCGTCACCATCACCATGATCCGCAGCATCCGGGTGTTTGACACGGTGGCCGTGCTGACGCGCGGCGGGCCGAACAAGGCCAGCGAAGTGCTGCTCTACACCATGTACACCGAGGGCTTCACCTTCCTGCGCCTTGGCTATTCCGCAGCCATCACGCTGGTATTCCTGGTGATCGTGCTGGCGCTGATGTGGTTGCAGACGCGCGTGCTGGACCGGCGGGTGCATTATGGCTGAGGCTCGCTCACTCCCTCAGATGGAAGCGCCCGTCATTCACGCCCCGGCCGGCGGGTTGCTGCGGGACCTGCCGCGCCTCGGCCTGCTCACGCTTCTGGGGCTGATCATCCTGGCGCCCTATATCTGGATGCTCTCGGCCTCGATGAAGCCGACCGATGAGATTTTCCGCGCCAACCTCGCCCTTATCCCTGAGCGCTTTGCGGCCCTGGAAAACTACGGGCGTGTTTTCGCGCAGGTGCCGGTGGGGCGCTATCTGCTGAATGGCGTGATCATCTGTGGCGGCATCCTGTTTTTCCAGCTGCTTTTCGCCATACCGGCCGGATATGCGCTGGCCAAGCTGCGCTTTCCGGGGCGGGAATGGGTGTTTGGCGCGGTCATGCTGGGCCTGCTGGTGCCGCCCCATGTGCCGGCGCTGCCGCTTTATGCCGGCTTCGCGGCACTTGGCATGCTGAACACCTATGCCGCGCTGATCATCCCCTCGACCATCTCGGTCTTTGGCATTTTCCTGTTTCGGCAATTCTTCCGCTCGCTGCCCGATGACCTGATCCATGCCGCCCGGCTGGATGGGATGAGCGAGGGCGCCATCGTCTGGCGCGTGGCGCTGCCCAATGCCTGGCCGGCCGCCACCGCCTTCGCGATCTTCTCGGTCGTCGCGCATTGGAATGATTTGTTCTGGCCGCTCATCGTTGTGACCGGCACGGAATACGCGACGCCCGCGCTGGGCGTGCTGCATTTCCGCACTGAGGAAGCCGGTGATGATTTCGCGGCGCTGATGGCTGCCTGCGCGATCATGACGGCCCCCCTCGTTCTCGCCTTCCTCGTGGCGCAGCGCCGCTTCGTCGAGGGTATCGCCACCACCGGCCTCAAGGGATGACCGCCATGCTGGAACGCCGCAGCCTCGGACTCGCGCTGCTCGCGACGCCTGCCCTCGCGCAGGCACAGGGCGCCACCGAAATCACGGTGCATGTCCCGAGCCCGGTGATTTTCCGCGCAAGCTTTGACGCCATCGCCGCCGCCTTCGCGCGCGAGGAGCCGAATATTCGCGTCAACTGGATCACCACCCCGAATTACGAGGAGGGCATGCAGCTCATCCTCCGCCAGGCCGCGACCAACCTGACCGTTGACCTCTCCTATCAGGGGTTGAACCGGCTGCGGCTTTTCGCTGAACGGGGCATCGCGCAGGATTTGGCGCCGTTCCTGGCGCGGGAAGGTGACCCGGCCCAGCAGGGCTATACGCGCAACCTCCTCGCGCTCGCGCATTTCGGCGGCTTCCAATCCGGCATCGCCTATGCCGCCTCCAACCCGATCTGCTTCTACAATGCCGATCTGGTCCGCCGCGCCGGTGGCGATCCTGACGCGATGCCGACGGATTGGAATGGCATCCTGGCGCTCTCCGCCCGCATCAAGGCCTTGGGCGGCGGGATTGAGGGCCTGCACTACACGCTGGGTGGCGAGGATTGGATGTTCTCCGCCCTGCTGTTCGGCCATGGCGGCCGCATGCTGACCGAGGATGAGCGGGATGTGGCTTTCGCCGGCCCCGAGGGCCTGGCCGCCGTGCGGCTCTATGACCGGATGGTCAAGGAGGCCGGCATGGTGCCGCTGGCGGGTGATGCCGCCGCGCAGGCCTTCGCCGCCGGGCGCCTTGGTATCTTCTACCGCAGCACCGCCCTGCTGCGGTCGATCATCCAGCAGGTGGGACGCAATTTTGAGCTCCGCACCGGCCCGATGCCGATCATGGATCCGGTGCGCGGCCGCCTGCCCACCGGAGGTGCCGCGGGC
>CANHTE010000370.1 GCA_947462945.1 Acetobacteraceae bacterium | reverse complement strand
GTGGATGAAGCCCAGGCCGGCTTTGCCAGCCGCGTGGACGTCCTGCTGAATGGCGATGGCAGCGTGACCGTGACGGATGATGGGCGCGGCATTCCCGTGGACATCCACGCCGAAGAGGGCGTGAGCGCCGCTGAGGTGGTGCTGACGCGCCTGCATGCCGGCGGCAAGTTCAACCAGAACTCCTACAAGGTCTCGGGCGGCCTGCACGGCGTGGGTGCGGCCGTGGTGAATGCGCTGAGCGAGTGGATGGAGGTCCGCATCTGGCGCGGCGGGATCGAGCATTTCATCCGCTTCGAGCATGGCGACACGGTGCAGCCGCTGAAGGTGATTGGCCCCAGCCCGCATCACCAGGGCACGCAGGTGACGTTCAAGCCCTCCGCCGGGACCTTCACCCAGGTGGAATATGACTTCCACATCCTGGAGCGCCGACTGCGGGAATTGGCCTTCCTCAATTCCGGCCTGGCCATCACCATCCGCGATGACCGCCATGTGCCGGCGCAAACCGCCGAGTTCAAATTCGACGGCGGTCTGGTCGCTTTCGTCGAGTGGCTGGACAAGGGCAAGGACCCGATCTTCAAGCCGCCGATCAGCGTCATCGCCAAGGAAGGCGACGGCATTCGCGTCGAACTCGCGATGTGGTGGACCTCCTCTCCGCGCGAGGTGATGCTCTGCTTCACCAACAATATTCCACAGCGCGATGGTGGCTCGCACCAGGCGGGCTTCCGCCAGGCGCTGACGCGGGTCGTGGCGAAATACGCCGAGGATCTGGCCAAGAAGGAAAAGATCGAACTCGTTGGCGACGATATGCGCGAGGGGTTGACCTGCGTGCTCTCGGTCAAGGTGCCGGACCCGAAATTCAGCTCGCAGACGAAGGACAAACTGGTTTCCTCCGAAGTGCAGCCGGTGGTGCACATGGCGGTGGCCGATGCGCTCTCCCATTGGTTCGAGACGCATCCCAAGGAAGCCAAGCTCGTTCTCGATCAGGTCGTGCTCAGTGCCGTGGCGCGCAAGGCGGCGCAGCTGGCGCGGGAGAAGGTGGGCCGCAAGAACGCGCTGGATATCTCCACGCTGCCCGGCAAGCTGGCGGACTGCCAGGAGAAGGACCCCACCAAGAGCGAGATCTTCATCGTCGAGGGTGACAGCGCCGGCGGTTCCGCCAAGCAGGGTCGCAACCGCGCCAACCAGGCCATCCTGCCGCTCAAGGGCAAGATTTTGAACGTCGAGCGCGCGCGCATCGACAAGATGCTGGCCAGTGCCGAGATCGGCACGCTGATCACGGCACTCGGCACCGGCATCGGCACGGGCGAGCCGGCGCGGGGTGGCTTCAGCGCGGATAAGCTGCGCTACCACAAGATCATCATCATGACCGATGCCGATGTGGATGGCTCCCACATCCGCACGCTGCTGCTGACCTTCTTCTTCCGCCAGATGCCGGAGCTGATTGAGCGCGGGCACCTGTATATTGCGCAGCCGCCGCTCTATCGCGCCAAGCGCGGCAGCGATGAGCGGTACCTCAAGGATGACCGCGCGCTTGAGGACTACCTGATCGAAAAGGCCACCGGGAACGCGAAGATCACGCTGGCCGACGGCCGCGTTGCGGTGGATGACGAGCTGGCCGAGATCGTCGAGGGCCTGCGCCAGACCACCTCGCGCATCCGTCGCCTGGCGGCGGCGGTGCCGGTGGAAATCGTGGAGCAGGCGGCGATGGCTGGCATCCTCACGCCCGACATGCAGCGCTCGCTGCAGGGCGCCACGGAATTCGCGGCGCGCCTCGATGCCATGGCGCCCCCTTCCGAGCGCGGCTGGAAGGTGGCCGTGGATGAGGCCGGGATTCATGTGCACCGCATGGTGCGCGGCGTGGCCGAGCGGCACACCCTCTCGGCGGCGGCCCTGCGCAGCACTGAGGCGCGCTGGCTGGATGAGCGCCGGACCAAGCTGCGCGGCGAGTTCGAAGCCGGCGCCAAGCTTGCCTTTGACGGCAATGAGGCTGCGGTGCGCGGCCCTCTGGCGGCGTTTGATCGCATTCTGGCGCAGGGCAGGCGCGGCCTCTCCTTCCAGCGCTTCAAGGGGCTGGGCGAGATGAACCCCGACCAGCTCTGGAAGACCACGCTGGACCCCGCCATCCGCACGCTGCTGCAAGTGCGCGTGGATGACGCCGAGGATGCCGAGAGCGTCTTCTCCACCTTGATGGGCGATGTGGTGGAACCGCGCCGCGAGTTCATCGTGGGCAATGCGCTCAAGGTCGCCAACCTGGACGTCTGATCAGCGCCGCGGCTTCTTGCAAGGCCGCAGCTGGCAGGCCACGCCATCCACGCGCGCCGGGGCAAGACCCGGCTGATGCGCACGGACCCGGGTTTGTGCCAGTTGCCGGCGGGGTTCCGGCTGACCAATCCCCCGCCGGCCGCCGCCCTCAATCCGCGAACTGCCCCGCCGCCTGGATGACCGGGCGCCACCGCGCCACATCGGCTGTCCAGAAGGCGCGGTGCGCGGCGGGCGTGGCTTTTTCCTGCGGCACGGGCTCGGTGCCGAGGTCAGCGAAGCGGCGCACCAGCCCGGGGTCCCGCAGGGCCGTTTGCAAGGAGCGCGAAAGCCGCGTGACCAATTCCGGATTGGTGCCACGCGGCGCGTAGAGCCCGTGCCACACGCTGACTTCAAAGCCGGGCATGCCGGCTTCGATGGCCGTCGGAACATCGGGCAGGGAGGGCACGCGGGTGTTGGTGGTGACCGCGAAGGCCTTGATGGTGCCGGCGCGGATGTGCTCGCTCGTGTTGGTGGTCTGGTCGCACATCAGATCCACCGTGCCGGCGACCAGATCATTCATCGCGGGCCCGGTGCCGCGATAGGGCACCGTGGTCAGCGGCACGTTCATGGCCTGCTGGAACAGCAGCCCGCACAGATGCGACGCCGCGCCCACACCGGCATTGGCGAGGTTGATCTTGTCCCTGTCGCGCCGCACCAGGGCCACCAGCTCGGCCAGGTTGTTGGCGGCGATGTTGCGCTTGGCGACGATGGTCATCGGTACTTCGGTGATCATGCCCACCGTCTCGAAACCCTGGATCGGGTCATAGGCGAGCCTGCGATACAGTGTGGGGATCGTGCTCATGCCGATGTGGTGCACCAGCAGGGTGTAGCCATCCGGCCGGGCCGAGGCGGTGCGTTGCGCGCCCAGCGTGCCGCCGGCGCCGCCCACATTCTCGATCACGACGGAGGTGCCGAGGTCCCGGCCCATCGCTTCGCCCAGCAGGCGGGCCACCGTGTCCGTCGGGCCGCCGGCGGCGAAGGGGACAATGATGGTGATGGGCCG
>CANHTE010000369.1 GCA_947462945.1 Acetobacteraceae bacterium | reverse complement strand
TCGTACATCATGTGCAAGGGGATGAACCGCTCCATCATCAACGTGCTGCTGGGCGGCTTCGGCACAGAGAGCGGCGCGGCGGCGGCGGGTGGCGGCAATGCGGATCGTGCGCCGGTGAAGGCTGGCTCGCCCGAGGACGCGGCCTTCATCATGAAGAACGCGCAGAAGATCATCGTGGTGCCCGGCTACGGCATGGCGGTGGCGCAGGCCCAGCAGGTGGTGCGCGAAATGGCGGACCTGCTGAAGAAGGAAGGCGTGGAAGTCTCCTACGCCATCCATCCGGTGGCGGGCCGCATGCCTGGCCACATGAACGTGCTGCTGGCCGAAGCGAATGTCCCCTATGAGGAGGTGCATGAGCTGGAGGAGATCAACCCGGAATTCGCGGAAGCCGATGTGGCCTACGTCATCGGCGCGAATGACGTGACCAACCCGGCCGCCAAGACCGACAAGTCCAGCGCCATCTACGGCATGCCCATCCTGGATGTGGAGCGCGCCAAGACCGTGTTCTTCGTCAAGCGCGGCATGGCGAGTGGCTATGCCGGCGTGGATAATGAGCTGTTCTTCCGGCCGAACACCATGATGCTCTTCGGCGACGCCAAGAAGGTGACGCAGGAGATCGTACAGGCGTTGCAGCGGTAAGGCTTCAACGCGATTTCCCAGCACTTGGCTGGGCCGAGACTGGACAAGGCCGACATCAAGGGAAGCGCATCGCGCTTCCCTTTTTGCATGGCGGCATGGGACCATGCCGCAGGCCCCGAACCTTCGCGCAACCTGGCCATTCAGCTCAGCCCAAGTTGAAGGGGGGGGGCGCGTTGACGCCCCCGGCGCTTCATCGGCATCGAGTACAATGGCGGCTACGCCGCCGCCGTCCGCGCGCGCATCGCCTTCGGCGTGCTGGTTGAATGCGCACTGGCGCGGAGGGACGCAACGCTGACGGGCCGGCATCGGGGCTGGCAGGCGGAAGGCGGTGCGGACGGCACGCTGTCCTGCGGCGCGGCGCGGCGACGGGCCTGATCCACAAGCCGGGCGCCGACCTGCATCAGCCGCCGCACTGCAACGGCCGGACCTTCCGGTTCTTGGAAAGCACCGACGGGCGGCTGAGCCGTCGCCGTCTGCGCGAAATTCATGGATGATCTGCAATCAGGAGTTGTGGCCTCCATGGCACGCATGTTAACCTTTGGTAAATGAGTTGGTCGCGCCAAAGGTGGGCCGTCATCATGGAGGTTATTGCATGAAGTACTCGCGGCAACTGATCGTGGACGGCTTCCTGCTGAACACGGAGCGCCAACGCGCGCTCTTCCTCACCACGAAGGCGCAGGCGAAGGTCCCGCCCGTCCCCACCCAGGCCGTGCTGTTCCCGCGCGTCGGGATGCCAAAATACGCGACCCACGCCATGGCGCTGAGACTCGCCATGGCCAACCTCGACAAAGGCTCCCGCATCTACCTCATCGGCCATGGCAGCTGGAAGTCGCAAACCGTCGGTGGCTTCTCGCCCGAGCTGTGGGCCAATACGCTGGTGGATTCCGGCATGCCAAAGGAAGTGGCGGTCATCAGCATCACCGCCTGCAACGCCGGGCGCGATCTCGGCAGCAGCAACGAGATCCGCGTGACCGACGTACCAAACAGCTTCGCCTCGAGGTTCCATGCGCAACTCGTCGCGCGCCGCAACACCTCGCGCGTGTATGCGAGGAGCTACACGATGAGGATTCGCTCCGGTACCGATGGGAGTTACGCGACGGGCCAGAAGACCTCCAGCGACGGCACCGCGCATGTACATCATCGCCCCAATTCGAAGATCCTGTTCTACTGGGAGAACGGGCAGCAGCACCGCAAATTCGTGACCTATGGACAGCCCGATCCGAACGAATGGCTGGACGTGGATGAATGGGCGGACAATCAGGCGTTCGCGCAGAGCCTGATGATGATGAACCCCTATTGATCCTGACGAATGCCGGGCCTGCCAGTCATCGCAAGGCCCAGTTCCATCCCCTTCCACGTCACGTTCGGCAGCGCCGCGAGCGCCAAACCGGCGCGCTCGCCCCTGAAGCCAGTCCAGGCTGGTGCCAACGCAACATTGCCTGTCAACTGAGCTTTGCAGGGGCGAGCGCCCAGCTGGCAGGGGTCCTGCCAGCTGCATCGTGAAGTGATTGCACTCGTAAGGGGCGTTGCCGGCCTGTTGCCTTCGCGCGTGCTGATGGGCAGATTTGCAGTCCTGAACTCGCCTTGGGTTGCCGTTGCCTGCCGCCCGCTGGAGCATGCTGCGTTCACTTCGCAGGGTCCGGCCTTTGTCGAGAGGATGATACAGCGTTTCGGCAACTCGGCCTTCGCGCATCATGCACTAATTTCATGTTTGACCGGGCGCGCTGCCGCGCCTCGCTAGCAGGTCCCGGGTTGCCGCGGGACGTTTTTGATTGGAAGGGGTGACGGCACTCAGCAGGAGTGCCACAGACTTGCCGGAGCCGGTGCTGACCCGCATCGCCGCCGCCTGGCAGGTGGTGCTGACGCGTCCCAGCGGGCAGGACAATCTGTGCAGCGTGGGTACGGTGCAGGCGGCGGAGGTCAGCCCCGCGCAAACCCAGGTGCTGCTGGCGCGGGAATACGCGAATTACGCGACCCTGGTGAGCGAGGCAAAGATCCGCGCCGAAGGCTGAACGCAAAAAGCCGCGGCGGGCGCGGCCCGACGCGGCTCAAAATCGTGGAGACGCAACCGATTCTGTGTGCATCCTGGACCGACCCAAGGGTCAGATCATCGCCCTTCGCGAACCAAATTGAAGGTGCCCCAGCCGACGCAGGTGCGGATCGCACCCTCCGAATGGGGGTACGGGGAAGCCACTGCGTTTTTCAGGTAGCCCATTTTAAGCTGTCCCCGTCGAGCCTGCCGCACTATGGCCGAAATCCGGCTCACCATGACATCCCGGTGAGAGCGTCGAGGTCTCCTACGCCATCCATCCCATGGCCGGCCGCATGCCCGGCCACATGAACGTGCTGCTGGCCGAAGCGAATGTCCCCAATGAGGAGGTGCATGAGCTGGAGGAGATCAACCCGGAATTCGCGGAAGCCGATGTGGCCTATGTCATCGGTGCGAATGACGTGACCAACCCGGCCGCCAAGACCGACAAGTCCAGCGCCATCTAAGGCATGCCCATCCTGGATGTGGAGCGCGCCAAGACCGTGTTCTTCGTCAAGCGCGGCATGGCGAGCGGCTATGCCGGCGTGGATAATGAGCTGTTCTTCCGGCCGAACACCATGATGCTCTTCGGCGACGCCAAGAAGGTGACGCAGGAGATTGTGCAGGCGTTGCAGCG
>CANHTE010000368.1 GCA_947462945.1 Acetobacteraceae bacterium | reverse complement strand
GTTTCCGCCAGGGATGTCGCGCGGCGGGCCTCATAGCGGCCTTGGGCCATGGCGATGGTCAGGCCAAGCGTGAAGGCCAGCAGCCCGAGCAGGCCATTGGTCACGAAGCTCGTCGCCTCAATGGTCTGCTCCGTGCGGGCCTGGTGCCAGCGGCCGAGGCCAACCCCGGCCAGATAGGCGATCAGCAGGATGGCCAGAATCAGCAGCGCGAAGACCGCCAAGCCTTGTGCCGCCAATGCCTCCAGTGTGTTCATGGCCTTGTCACCCTTCACCTCGCCCCAATTTCGGGCAAGAACAGCGTGACAGTCCAAAGCGGAGGGCGCCAGATGCAGACCCATTTCACGGCAGAGCAACTCCGCGATCCGGATACGGCGGAGGCGAACAAGATTCTCCGCACCTGCGTGCATTGCGGCATGTGCACCGCCACCTGCCCCACCTTCCTGCTGCTGGGAGATGAGCTGGATTCGCCGCGCGGGCGCATCTACCTCATCAAGGACATGCTGGAGAATAACCGCCCGGCCTCCGAACTGGAGGTGCGGCATGTGGATCGCTGCCTTTCCTGCCTCTCCTGCATGACGACATGCCCTTCGGGCGTGCACTACATGCATCTGGTGGATCACGCCCGGCGGCATATCGAGGAGACCTATACCCGCCCCTGGCCCGAACGCGCCCTGCGTGCCGTGCTGGCCCGGGTGCTGCCCAACCCTGGCCTGTTCCGGCTTTCGCTGCGCGCGGCCGCCCTCTCCCGGCCACTGGGGAAGTTGATCCCGGGCCAATCCATGACGGCACAGCGGCTGCGCGGCATGCTGGCCCTGGCCCCCGCCCGACTGCCGCCGCCCAGCCCCATGCAGGAAGCACAGACCCACAAGGCCGAGGGCACGCGCCGTGGCCGCGTCGGCCTGCTGACAGGCTGCGCTCAAAAGGTGCTGAACCCCGCCATCAACGAGGCCACCATCCGCCTGCTGACCCGCATGGGGATCGAGGTGGTGATCACCCCTGGCCAGGGCTGTTGCGGTGCGCTGACGCACCACATGGGCAGCCATGACCCAGCCATGGCGGCGGCGCGGGCCAATATCACCGCCTGGTCGGCCGAGGTCGCGGGCGAGGGGCTGGACGCCATCGTGGTGAATGCCTCGGGCTGTGGCACCACGCTGAAGGATTACGGCTTCATGTTCCGCGAGGAGCCCGAGGCCGCGGCCGCCGCGCAGGTTTCCGCCCTCGCCATGGACATCACTGAGGTGCTGGAGAAATTCGCCTATGCGCCCACGCGGGGGAAGCCTGGCGTGACGGTGGCCTACCATTCCGCCTGTTCGCTGCAGCACGGCCAGAAGATCACGGCCCTGCCCAAGCAATTGCTGACCCGCGCCGGCTTCACCGTGAAGGAACCGGCCGAGGGGCATATCTGCTGCGGCAGCGCCGGCACCTACAATATCCTGCAACCCGAAATCGCGGGCCAGTTGCGCGCCCGCAAGCTGGAGAACATCGCGGCCACGCGGGCCGATGTGATCGCGGCCGGCAATATCGGCTGCATGACGCAATTGGCCGGTGATGCCCTGCCGGTGTTGCATACGGTGGAATTGCTGGATTGGATGGCCGGCGGGCCGAAACCGCCCTCGCTGGTGATGGCCGGGCTGCCGGCATGAAGCGCCGCGCCCTTCTCGCGGCCCCCGCCCTGCTGGCGCTGCCGGCGCGTGCCCAGGCGGCATTCCCGGACCGGCCGATCACCTTCGTCGTCGGCTTCCTGCCCGGCGGTTCGGTGGATATCGGCGCGCGCCTCCTGGCGGACCGCATGGCGCCGCGCATCGCCCCCAATGCCCGGATTATCATCGAGAACCGGCCAGGCGCCGGCGGCTCGCTCGGCGCGGAATATGTGGCGCGGCAAAATCCGGATGGGCATGTGCTGGGCGTGCATTCCGCCTCCAGCCACGCCACCAACCCGGCCGCCCTGCCCGATACGGTGCGCTATGACCCGGTGAATGATTTCTCGCACATCGCCATCCTGGGTGGTGGGCCGATGGTGATCGTGGTGCCGGGCAGCAGCCCCTATCGCAACGTGGCGGCGCTGGCGGCGGCGGCCAAGGCGGCACCCGCGCCCATGCTGTGGGGCAGTTCCGGCTCGGGCGGTATCGGCCACCTGACCGGCAGCCTATTTGCCCATCGCCTAGGCTTCCAGGGCGAATACGTGCCCTATCGCGGCGGTTCGGCCGTGCTGGAGGCGATGCGCAAGGCGGAGATCGATTTCTCGGCCGAGGTCATGGCCTCCGCCCTGCCACATCTGCGCGATGGCTCATCCCGCGCGCTCTGCGTCACCGGGCCCGTGCGTCACCCGCAATTGCCGGAGGTGCCGACCGCACAGGAATCGGGCCTGCCCGGCTTCGACATCATCACCTGGAACGCGATGCAGGGCCCGCGCGGCATGCCGGAGGCGACCCAGCTGCGCCTCAATCGCGCCGCCATGGATGCCCTGGCGGAGCCGGAACTGCGCCGCCGCCTGACACTGGCCGGCATTGACCCGGCCGAACCCTCGACGCCTGCCAGCACGCGGGATTTCGTGGCGTCCGAACTGGCGAAGTTCCAGGCCATCATGCGCGAGACGGGGTTGCGCCTGGGCCGCGGGTAGCACCGGGCCTCAATTGCGACGCGCCGCCGGTCAGGCGCCACACCCAGCTGGCGTCACATCAGAACAGCGGCGGCGCCACCCATTTCTGAAAACCGGGCCGTTCGGAGATGCGGGCGTACCAGGCGGCCAGCTTTGGAAATTCGGGCATGCGGGGAACCTGCACCTCGGGGCCGAACCAGCGGCGGGCGAAACAGCCCAGCACGATATCCGCAAGGGTAAAGACCTTGCCTTCGACGTAGGGGCGGCCATTCCCCAGCTGACCTTCCAAAACGGCCCAGCAAGCCGCGCTATTCGCCACCGCCGCCTTTACTGCCTTCATGTCGCGCTTTTCTTCCGGCGTGCGAACCATGTTCCAAAACAGATCGCGCTCGGCGGGCGAAAGGCTGGAGAGCTGCCAATCCAACCAGCGATCCACGCTGGCCCGGGCGCCGGCTTCCTCCGGATACAACCCCCGAGCATCGCCGCCCACCATCATGCAAAGATAACGGCAAATACTGTTGCTCTCCCAGAGCTCGATCCCGTTGTGACGGAGCGACGGGATGCGGCCATTGGGATTCAGGGTAAGGTATTCGGGCGTGTCCACCACGCCGTGCTCCATGCCAGCTTCGATCCGTTCATAGGGTTGACCCAACTCCTCAAGGAGCCACAGGGTCTTCCAGACATTTGTGCTGTTGGCGCGGCCGTAGAGTTGAATC
>CANHTE010000367.1 GCA_947462945.1 Acetobacteraceae bacterium | reverse complement strand
GGGGTTGCGGCCATTGGCCTGGCCAACGGCGCGCGGGTGTGAGGCGACGTCCCGCGCGATATCGGCATAGCTGCGGGTCTCGCCTGCCGGAATGGTGCAAAGGGCCGCCCAGACACGGCGCTGATAGGGCGTGCCATGCGGCGCGAGCGGCAATTGGAAATGGGCACGCCGGCCGTCGAAATAGTCGTGCAGCTGGTCCCGGGCTTCGCGCAGCAGGGGCGTTGCCTCCTGCTCGCTGCCGCGGCCCCAATCGAGTGCGACGATCACGCCCTCATCTTCCGAGAGAGTGATTTCGCCGAGCGGTGTGTGAAGCGAAAGTTGCGGCATGTTTCCCTGTGTTGCACGCGCGGGAGGATGCAGCACCCTGCGGGGGGTAACGTCAAGCGCCCCGCCCTGGCGTTGCCCGGCATGGTTGCTACATGTGGGACACTGCCGCACGCAATCCCACAGGAGGCCCCATGGCCGAGGCTGATCCGCCACCGTATTTCCAGGCGCATGTCTTCGTTTGCTGCAACCGTCGCCCTGACGGCCATAAGCGCGGCAGTTGCGCGGCCTCGGGCAGTGAGGCGCTGCGGGATTACATGAAGGCGCGCGCGAAGGAGCTGGGCCTGAGGGGAATCCGCATCAACCAGGCGGGCTGCCTGGATCGCTGCGAGTTCGGACCCACGCTGGTCATCTATCCCCAGGGCATCTGGTATCGGGTGCGCACGCGTGAGGAGGTGGACGAGGTGCTGACCGCGCATCTGGTCGAAGGCGGGCGTGCGCATCGGCTGATGCTGACCGAGCGGGACGCGGTTCCGGCAAAGGCGTGAGCATCATCTTCGCGCTCGCCACCGGGGCGGGTCGCTCGGCGGTGGCCGTGATCCGGCTTTCGGGGTCGGGATGCGCCGGTATCATCGCGGCCTTGGCCGGCCCCCTGCCCGCAGCGCGAAGGGCCAGCCTCCGGGCCTTGCGGCATGGGGACGTCACGCTGGACCGGGCGCTGGTGCTCTGGTTTCCGGGGCCGGGCAGCTACACGGGCGAGGATAGCGCCGAGTTGCATCTGCATGGCGGGCCAGCGGTCATCGCGGCCGTGGCGGAGGCACTGACTGCCCTGGGCGCGCGCCCTGCCGAGCCAGGCGAATTCACGCGGCGCGCCTTTCTGCATGGCCGGTTGGATTTGACCGCAGCCGAGGGCATCGCCGACCTCATTGCCGCGGAAACCGAGGCGCAGCGCCGCCAGGCACTGCGCCAGGCCGATGGTGGGCTGGCCCGGCTGCATGCCGAATGGGCCGCGCGGCTGACGCGGCTGCTGGCGCGGCAGGAGGCCTTCATCGAATTCGAGGAGGAGGACCTGCCGTCTGATCTGGATGCGCGAGTGGAGGCGGATGCCGCCGGGTTGCGCGCCGAGATGGTCGCGCTGCTGGCGCAGGGCGACCGCGGCGAAAAACTGAGGGAGGGGCTGAGCGTGGCCATCCTGGGTGCGCCCAACGCGGGCAAATCCTCGCTTCTGAATGCGCTGGCTGGGCGTGAAGCCGCCATTGTCTCAGCCAGGGCCGGCACCACGCGCGATGTGGTGGAGGTGCGAATCATCCTGGGCGGCGTGCCCGTCACCCTGGCCGATACCGCCGGGCTGCGAGATGCGATGGACGAGATTGAGGCAGAAGGCGTGCGACGCGCGCTCCTTCGTGCGGAGACGGCGGATTTGCGGCTCCTGGTGTTTGCGGCCGATGCGGAGGTTGACGCTGCCACGCTGGCGCTGCGCGGGCCGGATGCGCTGTTGGTGCTGAACAAGGCCGACCTGGCGGCGGGCAGCCTGCCTGAGGCTCTGGCCGTCTCGGCCCATACCGGGCTCGGACTGGATGCGTTGCGCGCCCGGCTGGAGGAGGCAACAGCCGCGCGGGCGGGGCTTTCGGACGGCGCGGTGCTGACGCGCCCGCGGCACCGGGCGGCGCTGCGCGAGGCTTTGGAGGAGCTGGACCGTCTCCCGGCCGCCGGCTTGCCGGAGCTGCGGGCCGAAGCGCTGCGGGCAGCCCTGCGCGCGCTGTCTCGGCTGACGGGGCGCGTGGATGTCGAGCAGGTGCTGGATCTGGTTTTCAGCGAGTTCTGCATCGGCAAATGAGGCGTCCTTTCGCGAAGATGCATCGCGCCCAAGACGGGCGCCTGCTATAGCGCGCCGCATGTGGGATCAGCGTTTCGATGTGATTGTGGTGGGCGGCGGGCATGCCGGCTGCGAGGCAGCGGCAGCGGCAGCGCGCTGTGGCGCGCGCACGCTGTTGCTGACACATGATCCTGCGAAGCTCGGCGAAATGTCCTGCAACCCGGCGATCGGGGGTGTCGGCAAGGGGCATCTGGTGCGTGAAGTGGACGCGCTGGATGGGCTGATGGGCCTCGCAGCCGATGCCGCTGGCATCCATTTCAAGCTGCTGAACCGGAGCAAGGGCCCAGCCGTGCGCGGGCCACGCGCCCAGGCGGACCGGCGGCTTTACCGCGAGGCGGTGCAGCATCTGCTGGCGGAGACCGAAGGCCTCACCATCCTGGGGGAGCCGGCTGAGGACCTCGTGATCGAGGGTAACCAGCTTCAGGGAGTGGTGACCGGCACGGGCCGCCGGATTGCCTGTGGCGCCTTGGTCATCACGACCGGCACTTTCCTGCGCGGCGTCATTCATATTGGCGAGCGGCGCATCCCAGCCGGGCGCGTGGGTGAAGCGCCAGCGATTGGCCTGGCACTCGCGCTGGAGCGGCTGGGCCTGCCCTTGGCGCGGCTCAAGACCGGCACGCCACCTCGGCTTGACGGGCGCAGCATTAATTGGGCCAGCCTGGAGATGCAGCCCGGGGATGCGGAGCCGGAGCCGCTTTCCTGGATGACGCAGCGGATCAACAACCGCCAGGTCTCCTGCGGGATCACCCATACGACGCAACGCACGCATGACATCATCCGTGGCAGCCTGCATCTTTCAGCGGTGTATGGCGGGCGGATTGAGGGGGTGGGGCCGCGCTATTGCCCCTCGGTCGAGGATAAGGTGGTTCGCTTCGCCGAGCGCGAGCGGCATCAGATTTTCCTGGAGCCTGAGGGGTTGGATGACCCCACCGTCTATCCCAACGGCATTTCGACCAGTCTGCCGGAGGAGGTGCAGAAGGCGATGATTGCCAGCATTCCCGGACTGGAAAACTCTGTGATCCTGCGCCCGGGCTACGCCATCGAATACGACCATGTGGACCCACGGGCGCTCGACTCCACGCTGCAATGCCGCGCGCTGCCAAAGCTGTTTCTGGCAGGCCAGATCAACGGAACCACCGGTTATGAGGAAGCCGCCGCCCAAGGCCTGCTGGCCGGCGTCAAT
>CANHTE010000366.1 GCA_947462945.1 Acetobacteraceae bacterium | reverse complement strand
TGCGGGCGCTCGGCATTTCCTTCAAGAATGGCTCGACCCTGGTGCCCGATGTGCCGCCCTTGGCCCGCCTGCCAGGGATGCAGGATTACGACGCCGGCGCCTGGATTGGCCTGATGGCCCCCGCCGGCACGCCGCGCCCCATCATCAATCGCATGGACGCCGAAATCAGCAGCGCCATGCAGGCCGGCGACATGCGGGAGCGCCTGATCACCGCCGGTCTGGAGCCGGTTTATCACGGCCCGGATGGCATGCGTGACTACGTCGCCAATCAGCGCCGCGGTTTTGCCACCGCCATTCGCGCCGCCAATATCCGCATCGACTGCTGAGATGACGCATCGCCGCAGCCTGCTCGCCGCGCCCTTCCTGCTTGGCGGCGCATCGGCGCTGGCCCAGGGTGCCTATCCCAACCGGCCCGTGCGCGTGATCATCCCCTGGCCGCCTGGCCAGGCGACGGACCTGGCGGCGCGTGTCATGGCCCAGCGCCTGACCGAGACGCTGGGCCAGCCCTTCGTGGCCGAGAACCGCGCGGGCGCCGGCGGCATGATCGGCACGGACCAGGTGGCAAAGGCGGCACCCGATGGCTACACGCTGCTGGCAGCCTCCACCGGCCCCATCGTCACCTCGCCGCTGGTGCAGCGCACGCCCTTCAACGCCGAGCGGGACTTCGCGCCCGTCGCCATCACGGGCATCGCGCCCCTGATCCTGGTGGTGCCGCCCAATTTCCCAGCGCAGAATGCCGCTGAATTCGTGGCTCTGCTCAAAGCCAATCCGGGGCGCTACACCTTCTCATCCTCGGGCACGGGGGCCACGGCGCATATCATCGCCTCCTGGTTCCATGCTTTGGCGGGTGTGGAGGTGGTGCATGTGCCCTTCGCCGGAAGCGCGCCCGCATTGACCGCCGTGATGGGCGGGCATGTGAATTACTCCATCGAGACCGTGGCGGCCGCGGGGGCTGCCGTGCGCAACGGTCAGCTTCGCGCGCTGGGCATTTCCTTCCGCAATGGATCCACGCTGGCACCCGGCATTCCGCCGCTGGCGGCCCTGCCCGGCCTCGCGGCCTTTGACGGTGGCGCCTGGATTGGCTTGATGGCGCCCGCGGGCACGCCCCCCGCCATCATCGAGCGCCTGGACGCCGAGGTGGGCCGCGCCATGCAACTGCCCGAAATCCGCGAGCGCGTGGCCGCATCCGGCCTGGAGCCCGATTATCGGGGCGCCAGCGCGATGGGCACCTACATCACCACCCAGCGCGCCGCCTTTGCCGAGGCGATCCGCGCGGCCAATATCCGCATCGAGGGCTGAGGTGGCCATGCTGGGCCGCCGCCTCTTCGGCCTTGGCCTCCCCGGCCTGCTGCTGGCCCCGCGCGCGGCGCAGGCCAGCACGACGCTGCGGGTCATGACCTCGGGCGCTTTTACTGCGCCCTTCGAGATCCTCGCCCCCCGCTTCACGGCCGAGGCGGGGCACCGGATCGAGACGATCCGTGGCCCCTCCATGGGCCAGGCGCCCGATGCCATCCCGCAGCGGCTTGCGCGGGGCGAGGCAGCGGATGCCGTCATCCTTGCGCGGGGCTCGCTGGATGGGCTGGTGCGTGCGGGCCTGGTGCGCGCCGGCACCGAGCGGGATCTGGTGCATTCCGCCATCGCCCTGGCGGTGCGCGCGGGCACGCCGCATCCGCGCATCGGCACGGTGGAGGAGTTCCGCCAGGCGCTGCTGAACGCGGCCAGCATCGGCTATTCCTCCAGCGCCAGTGGCGTCTATCTCTCGACCGAATTGTTCGCCCGCCTGGGTATTGCCGAGCAAATGGCCGGCAAGGCGCGGCAATTCCCGCGCTGGGTCGGGCTTGAGGTGGCCAATGGCGTGGTGGAGCTGGGATTCCAGCAAACCAGCGAATTGCTGCCCATCCCGGGCATTGAAATCGTAGGGCGGCTGCCCCCGCCCATTCAGCGCGTCACCACCTTCTCGGCCGGGATCGGCGCCCGTGCGGAACAGCCCGAGGCCGCGCTGGCCTTGATCCGCTTTCTCGCAGCACCCGCCGCCCATGCCGTCATCCGCGCTGCCGGGCTGGACCCGGCCTGACGCCAAAAACCAACGGGAGAAGCCGTCATGAATCGCCGCAGCCTATTGGCCACCACCCTCGCGACGCCCGCCCTGCTGCCCGGCCTGGCCCGCGCGCAGGCCTTCCCGAGCCGACCCATCACCATCCAGATCAGCTTCCCCGCCGGTGGCGCCACCGATGTGCAGATGCGCAGCTTCGCCGAGGCCGCGACGCGGGCGCTGGGGCAGCAGGTCATCATCGAAAACCGGCCCGGTGGCGGCGGCACCCTGCCCGCCGCCAACATGCGCAACGCGCGGCCGGACGGCTATACCCTCGCGCAATTCGCGCTGCCCGCCATTCGGCTGCCCTTCATGCAGCGCATGGCCTTCAATCCGCGCACCGATTTCACGCCGATCATGCATGTCACCGGCTACCTCTTCATGGTCTGCGTGCGGACCGAAAGCCCGTATCAGACCTGGGCCGACCTCGTCGCCGATGCGCGCCGCCGCCCTGGCGAGGTCAAAATCGGCAATACCGGCGCCAATGGCACCCCGCATCTCACCTTGATCGAACTGGCGGCGCGGGAGAGCATCGAGGTGCTTCATGTTCCCTTCCGGGGTGAGGGCGATGCGGTGCCCGCCATCATCGGCGGGCATATCGATGCCTCGGGCACCGGCTCGGGCGTGCTGCAACTCATCCAGGATGGGCGGCTGCGTGCGCTGAATGTGTGGCCCCGCACCCGTTCGCCCAAGCTGCCCAATGTGCCCACGCTGCTGGAACTGGGTTACCAGGACATGGTGGTGACCTCGCCCTACGGGATTGTCGGGCCGTTGGGCATGGACCCCGAGATCATCCGCCGCCTGCATGACGGCTTCCGCGTGGCCCTGCATGACCCCGCCCATGTCGCGACGCTGGAGCGGCTGGATATGCCGCTGGAATACCTCAACAGCGCCGATTATGGCCGCTTCATCCTGAGCACGGCCGATTACGAGGAAGCGCGGGTGAAGCGCCTCGGCCTCGGTCTGTGATCTTCGCGCCCGGGCTTTTCGCCGGAAGCCGCGTGCTGATCACCGGCGGCGGCACGGGCCTGGGCCGGATGATGGCAGAGCACCTGCTTTCATTGGGTGCCGCCGTCGAGATTTGGGGCCGGCGCGCTTCCGTGCTGGAAGAAACCGTGGCCGCGATGAACGCCGATCATCCGGGCCAGGCCCGCTGCCAGGCGGTGGACATCAAGGACGCATCGGCCGTGGATGCCGCCATTCAGGCCAGCTTTGACGCGGGGCACGGCCCCAC
>CANHTE010000365.1 GCA_947462945.1 Acetobacteraceae bacterium | reverse complement strand
GGGCGTCGTGGTCCATGGCACTGCCCGAGGGCAGGCAGAGGCCCCGCTCGAACAGCCCCGCCGCGACGGCGTCCCCCGCCACGGGCGCATCGCGGAAGGCTGGCTGCAAATGCAGGGGCTTCCACACCGGCCGGCTCTCGATGCCATGTTCCGCCAGAACACGGCGCAGTTTTTCGCGATCCGCGCCGAAGACCCGCGGCTCCACCAGCATGACGCTCAGCCAGCGCGAGGAGCGCGCCCAGCCGGGTTCGGGCATGAAGGTCAGGCCGGGAAGGTGGCCCAGCGCCTCGCGGTAGCGATGGAAGATGGCGCGCCTTGCGTTCACGCGTTCGGTCAGGCTGGGCAATTGCGCTTGGCCCACGGCGGCGAGGAGGGAGCTCATCGCGTAATTGAAACCGGTGGTTTCATGCTGGTAATGCGGGGCCGGTTCCTTCGCCTGGCTGGCGAGGAGGCGGGCCCGGGCGAGAAGGGCCGCATCCTCGGAAAGCAGGGCGCCGCCGCCGCCCGCGGTGACGATCTTGTTGCCGTTGAAGCTCAGTGCGACCAGCTTCGCACCGTGGCCGGCCGGCAAGCCGTGCTGCATGGCGCCGAGTGCGCAGGCGCTGTCGGACAGCACGGGCACGCCCCATTCCGCGCAGGCAGCGGCAATGGCCGCCATATCGGTGGGCTGGCCATAAAGATCAGCCGCGACGACGCAGCGCGGCAGGCGGCCGCGTTGTGCGGCGGCGCGCAGCTCCTCGCGCAGGAGTTGTGGGTCGAGGGTCCAGCTGGCCGGGTCGGCGTCGAGGAATCGGGGGCGGGCGCCCATCTGCACGGCCGGGCCCACGCTGGCGACGAAGGTGAGGCTGGGCGCCCAGACCTCATCGCCCATCTCCACGCCGAGCAGCCGGAAGCCCAGATGCAAGGCCGCCGTCCCGGAGGAGGTGGCGAGGGCATGCGGCAACTGCATGACCTCGGCCAAAGCGCCCTCAAAGGCGGTCAGTCCGGGGCCGGCCGGGGCGAGCCAACCCGATTCGAGGGAAAGACGAAGCATCTCCAACTCGCTTCCCACGAGATGGGGCGGTGAGAGATGCAGCGCTGCACGCAGCCGCTCAGGTGGCTGCGGAGCTGGGCGGAGCTGGGCCGAACTGGGATTTGGTCGAGGGAATAACGCGACGGGGACCGGAGCCATGCCTGCAAACCTTACCGATTCGATTTCCTTATGAGAGAAATAAAATCGAAGGAATGCAAGTTAAGTGCGTGAATGATGCGGAACTTTAAAGTCTTGACTCGGCGGACAATTCTCGCGGCTTTTTCCGGTCCCGATTCCCTGACCCGTTACGCCGTGCCAACAGGTTGCCCGCGGCGGTTCTGCCAGAGCTGGACGAAATCAATCGGGTTCAGCATCACCGGCGGGAAGCCGCCTTCGCGGGTTACATCGGCCAGGATGTTGCGCGCAAAGGGAAAGAGCAGGCGGGGGCATTCCACCAGCAGCACCGGCTCCAGATGTTCCTGCGGGACGTTCAGCGTGAAGATGCCGCAATAGGTGAGTTCGGCGATGAAGCAGGGGGTTTCCTCCACCTTCGCATCGGCGCGGATCATCAGCGACACTTCAAAGACATTCTGCCCTTCCTGGATCGGCCGCGCCTGGACATCCAAGGCGAGATCCACCCGGGGCTGCTCGCGCAGGGTCGCGAAAATCTCGGGCGCGCCGGGGACTTCGAAGGAAAGGTCCTTGGTGAACTGGATGTTCAGGACGATCGGCATGGCCTCCTGGCCGGTGCTGCCATTCGCGGGCGGGTTGGGCTGATCGGACATGAAAACGCCTCCGGGACAATGCGGATCGGATGATACGGATTGGGGGCGGCTACCACGCGGCGCCGGGCACCGCCAGAGCGCGGCGCCCTTTGCGGCGGCGCGGCAAACGCCTATCTCTCAGCGCATGCCGCTCTCAGCCCCCGCCCCCCGCAAGCTCGAACACCTGCGCGACATCCAGTTGCGTGGCTATGTGCGCGAGGATGGCCTGGTGGATATCGAGGCACATCTGACGGACACCAAGACCTATGGCTTCCCCTCGGAGCATCGCGGTCAGGTCGGCCCCGGTGACCCGATCCATGGCATGTGGGTGCGCATGACCATCAATGAGGACATGCTGATCATCGCTTGCGAGGCTGCCTCGGATCACACGCCCTTTTCCGTCTGCACGGGCGCGGTGCCGGCCTTTGCCAATCTGGCGGGGCTTTCCATCGGGCCGGGCTTCAACCGCGCGGTGAATGAGCGCGTGGGCGGCGTGCTGGGCTGCACGCACCTGCGGGAGGTGCTGGCGCAGATGGGCACCGTGGCCTTCCAGACCATGTGGCCCTTGCGCAATCGCCGCCAGGCGGCACAGCGCAAGGCCGAAACCGCGGGCGCCCCGCGCCGGCGGCCCGCCTTGCTCGGCACCTGCCACGCCTATGCGCCCAACAGCCCCGTCGTGCGCAAGAAATGGCCGGAGTGGAGTGACCTTGCGGATAAGGTGGAGGAGACCCCGATCTGAAGCCGCGCTTCGGCTTCAGTGAATCGGCGTCTCGAAGCTTCCCCGATCTGAAGCCGCGCTTCGGCTTCAGTGAATCGGCGTCTCAAGGCTTTGCCGTTATCAAGTCGCGCTTCGGCTTAAAAACCGGCCAATCTCTCAGGCGAAGCCGAGGGTCAGCCGGTTCCGTCCCTCCTCGCGCGCATAGTCGCGCCACGCAGAGAAGCCTTGAACCAGCCTAAGGCCAAGCCCACCCGGGCTGGCCTCGGCCAGCGTCTGGGGTTGTGCCAGGGCCAAGGGCGCGGTTGCGTCGAAGGGAATCGCATCATCCTCGACCGTCAGGCGCAGCGGGGCCGTTTCCAGCCGGATTGTGATGGCGATGGGAGAACACCCGCTGGGCCGCCCGTGCATCACGAGGTTCGCGACCACTTCCTCAAGGCAGAGCTCGATGGCGTAACGCTGCCGTCCCGTCAGGCCAAGTGCTTCCGCCTGTTCCGCCACCCATCCGACGAGGCGCGGCATCTCCGCCAATTCCGCCTGAAGCTGCAGGCTGGCCACCGTCACGCCAGGGCCTGCGCCTCGGCCTCGGCAAAGTCGTGCGCCATGGGGATCAGCGTCGTTGTCCCGCTGGTGACCAGCACCTCCTCGACCGCCGGAATGGGCCGCCAAAGAACCATGCGGCCCGATTTGCTGTGCATGGACTTCGCCCCCATGATCAGCGTGCGCAGGCCCATCGAGGCGAGGAATTCCACCGCGCCCAACTCCACCACCACGGCCCGGTTGGCGGCCGTCACGGCCGAGAATTGCACGTCGATCTGCATGGCGCCCGTGATATC
>CANHTE010000364.1 GCA_947462945.1 Acetobacteraceae bacterium | reverse complement strand
TGTCGGAGAAATTGCCCTCCACCAACATCCTGGGCAGCGCGCCATGGGCGAGGCGCAGACTGCCCTGGAGTGCGCCGCCGCCCAGCCTGCCGCGCATCTCCTCCAGCCGCAGGCCGGCCGCATCGGCGCGCCATTGCGCAGCGAAGCCTTCCAGCGCCGGCAGCCCACGCAGGAAAACGCGCTCGGCCGTCACAGCGAGGTCCAGCTCCAGCCCGGTGCCGAGATGCCACGCATCCAGCGCCGGCAATGGCAGGCTTTCCATGGCCAGCCGCCCGCTCAAGGCCGGCCGTTCCCCGACCCAGGCCAGGCTGCCCTGGCCCCGCCCGCGCAATTCGCCGGCCACGAGTTCGAAACTCTCGGAGGTCCAGGCGCCAGGCCGCCCCCCCAGCTGCGCGATGAGCGAGAGGGAACCCTCGCCGATCCAATCCGGCGGCGCCTGGCCCAGCACTTCCCCCAGCAGCCGCGCCGCCCCGGGGTGGCGCAAAGTGAGGCGGCTTTGCAGGCGGTCCTGCGGCAAATCCAGCGTGGCTTGCGCTTCCAGCCTTGCCTCGGCCAAATCTCCCTCCAGCCGCAGCGCCAGCGCATCCAGCGGCCCGGCGCCGGTGGCGCGCAGCCGCAGCGGCGCGGCGGCAAGGTCAGGGCGCGCAATGCCCAGCTGGCCGAGCAGCGGGCCCGCCGGCCCCTCGGCCTCCAGGTTCATTTCACTGACCCGCGCGCCGGCCACCAGGCTGGAGAGCGTGCCGGTCAGCACCAGATCCAGCCCCAGATGGCGCCCCGCAAAACGCCGCAGCACCAGCCGCCCGCCCTCCGCCGCGCCGTCCAGCGCGAGGCGCTCCCACAGCGCGCCATCCAGCAGCAGGCGGCCCAGCCCCAGGCGCCATTGCAGGTCATGCCCGGCGGCGAGTTCGCGCAACGCGCCCAGCAGCCGCGGCGCGCCCAGGGGCAATTCCAACGCGTCCAGCTCCAGGCCCAAAGCCAGGCTCGGCCGGGCCGCCTGGCGCCAGACGAAGCCGCCCGTGGCACGGGTGGCGCCCAGCTGGGCCTCCATCTCCGTCACACCGAAGCTGTTGCCCTCCCAAGCCAGGCGCAAATGCCCTTGGGAGGAACCTTCCGGCAAGGCAGGGCCGGCCCAGCCCATCGCCTGCGCCCATTCCTGCGGCCGGGCCGAGGTCCAGCGCAGGCCGAGGTCCAGCCGCGCCGCCCCGCCGCCGGCCAGTTCCAGCAGCGTCTCGCCCGGCATTTCGGCACTGACGCGGCCCAGCGTCAGCCGTTCATTCTGCAGGCTGGCGGTGGCCCGCAGGGCCGAAAGCCGCAGCGGGCCGAATTGCGCAGCCTCGGCCGAGAGGTCCAGCAGCACCGGCACCGCCTGGGCGCCGGCGCCGCGCAGCGCGGCCAGCCAGGGCTCCAGATCCAGGCTGGGGGCCGTCAGCGTCAATTCGAAGCGCGGCTCGGGCACCAGGCGCAGCACGGCGCCCCCCTGAACACGATCCGCCCCCAGGGTCAGGTCCAGCTGGTTCGCCACCACAAGCTCCGCCCCGGCGGCGAGGTTGGCCTGCGCCCGGAAGGGGCGGGCCGGGGCCGGGATCAGCGCCGAGAGGTCAGGCCCTGCCGCCTCCAGCCGGCCGGCAAAGCCGCCCTCGGTCAGCAGCACGCCGCGCGCGCGCAGGCTGGCACCGCCGACCGAAGCCGTGACATCGAGCGGCGCCACCCCCGCCTCACCCGCGCGGCCCAGAACGGCCTGGAAGCGCATGGCCCGGCCGCGCCAGGCCAGGCTGCCCTCGGCGGTCAGCGCCTCACCGATGTCACCCGCCGTCAGGCGCGCATTCACGCCTTCGATCACGGCGCCGCCGATCTGGATGCGGCTTTCCTCCAGCCGCGCATCCAGCGCCGTCAACCAGGGCGGGGGCGTCAGGCCGGGCAGCGCGGTGGGCGGCCAGGGCAGGCTGATCTCGGCGCCGACCAGCGCCAATTCCCGCACCTCGATGCGGCCGAGCAGCAGCGCCCAGAGATCAAGGCGCAGCCGCAAGGCGCGGGCCGACATCTGGATTTCATCCGCCGCCTGGCCGATGACGATGCGCGAGGCCTGCAAGCGCGGCTGTGGCAGCAGCACCAGCGCCACGCGGCCTTCCAGGACCACCGGCCGGCCCAGCCGTTCGGAAGCGATGTCGGCCAGGGCCACCCGGTGCCGGTCCCAATCCAGCCAGCGCGGCAGCAGATAGGCCGCGCCCCCGGCCAGCAGCAGCAGGCCGGCAATCAGCGCAAGAAGAAGCGGCCGCCTCAAGCCGCTTCCCGACCAGGAGGGCCCCAGCCACCACCGCCGGGGGTTTCCACCACCAGCACGTCACCGGGCAGCAGATCGGCCTTGCCGGCATTGCCGGGGATGGGCGTCACGCTGCCATCCGCACGCTCCACCCATTGCCGGCCCGGCGCGCCATCGGCGCCGCCATGCAGCCCATGCGGCGGGACATTGCGGCGCGAGGCGACGACCACGGCCTGCATCGGCCGCAGGAAGCGGATGCGCCGGCGGGAGCCATCGCCGCCATGCCATTGCCCGGTGCCGCCCGAACCCCGGCGAATGGCAAACTCCTCCAGCCGCACCGGATAGCGCATTTCCAGAATCTCGGGGTCCGTCATGCGGGTATTGGTCATGTGGGTCTGCACGGCACTGACGCCATTGAAACCCGGGCCGGCGCCGGTGCCGCCGCAGATGGTCTCATAATACTGGTAGGTGTCGTCCCCGAACAGCGAGTTGTTCATGGTGGCCTGCGCGCTGGCACAGGCATCGAGTGCGGCCAGCAAGGCATTGCAGGTCATCTGGCTGACCTCGGTGTTGCCCGCGACCACCGCATGCCCAAAGGTCGGGCTGAGGAAGCTCGCCTCCGGCACGATGATCTCGATGGGCTTCAGGCAGCCATCATTCAGTGGAATATCCTCACCCACCAGGGAGCGGAAGCAGTACAGCACCACGGCGCGGCAGACGGCAGCCGGCGCGTTGAAATTATCCGGCCGCTCAGGCCCCGTGCCGGTGAAATCAATCACCGCGCGGCGGTTGGCGCGGTCCACCCGCACGGCGACGACCAGGGGTGTGCCATCATCCGTGGTGGTGGCGAATTGGCCATCCTTCAGCGTGGCGAGCACGCGGCGCACGCTCTCCTCCGCATTGTCCATCACATGGCCCATATAGGCGCGGACGGTGCCCAGGCCGAATTCGCGCACGGCGCGGCGGAGTTCCTGCACGCCCATCTCATTGGCGGCGATCTGCGCCTTGATGTCGGCGACATTCACATCCGGGCTGCGCGCCGGCCAGGTGGCGCCGGCCAGCAGCGC
>CANHTE010000363.1 GCA_947462945.1 Acetobacteraceae bacterium | reverse complement strand
CATGCGGCGCGGCAGCGGAATGGGTGGCAGCGTCACACCTGGCTCGGGATGGCCATCCGCTCCGATCTCGCTTTGGCGCGCGCAGTCTTGCGCGAAGAGCGAGACCCAATGTGTCGGCAGCAGCGTGCCGCGCGGAAAGGCGTCAGGCTCCAGGTCCAGCATGGCGGCAATCCGCCGCAGCATGCTGGGCGAGACGTCATCCTCGATCACCCGCACACGGCCCAGCCAATCCTGCCGCACCCTCTCGATGGCGGTGGTAAAATCCATGCGGGCAGTCCTATTCGGCGACAAGGTTGAGGCGGCGGATCAGCGGCGCCCATTGGTCATGCGCGGCGCGGATGGTGCGCTGGAAATCGGCCGGCGAGTTTACCGGCGCCGGGTCGGCACCCACGCGGGCATAGGCGGCCACCACGCGTGGGTCGCGCAGGGCGTCGTTCAGCGCCTCGGAGAGGCGGGCGATGGCCTCGGGCGGCGTGCCGCTGCGCGCCGTCAGGCCGAAATAGGAGGAGCCGGTAAAGCCAGGCACCGTTTCACCCATGGTGGGGACGCCGGGCCAATTCTCCCGCCGCTCGGCACTGGTGACGGCGATCGCGCGGATGCTCGGCATGCCGCGCACCGTCTCGCCCTCCGGCAGGCCGAGGCAGCGCGCATGCACGCGGCCCGAGAGCATGTCCGTCATCGCCTGGGTGCTCTGGCGATAGGGCACATGCACCATGTCGAGCCCAAGCTTGGCGCCGAGATCCTCCATGATCAGATGCGTGATGGCGCCCACGCCAGCCGAAGCATAGGTGAAGCGGCCGGGATTGGCGCGAATCCAGGCAATCAGCGCCGGGAAATCCGGGGCCGGGATGGAGTTGTGCACCAGCAGCACATTGCTGGTGGAGCAGAAATGCCCGATGGGCGCGAAATCCCGCTCCCAGTCATAGCCCAGCGCGCGATACATCAGCGCATTCACGCCGCTATTGGTGCCCATGGTGGCGACCATGAGCGTGTAGCCATCGGCGGTGGTGCGAGCCAGCGTTTCGGCCGCCAGATTTCCGGCGCCGCCTGGGCGATTATCCACCAGGACAGTTTGCCCCAGGCGCTGCTGCAAGGCCTCCGCCGTCACACGGGAGACGATGTCGGTCTGCCCGCCGCCGCCAAAGGGAACGATGAGGCGGATGGAGCGCTCGGGCCAGGCGGCCTGGGCCAGGCCGGGTGCAGCAAGGGCGCCGAGCAGCGCGGCGCGTCGTGTGGCGGCAATCATGGATCTTCCTCCCCCGTGTTTTGCCGCATTGTTTCCTTGATTGGCGCAGGGGTCAAAGTCGCTCCCTCTGTTCAAGCGGCGCTACACGTCTCAGGCTGGTGCAAAGCCCCGTGGAGGAATCGCATGGCACGCCTGCCCTATCTCAATCCCGAGGATCTGGCCGAGGCGGATCGCCCGCTGCTGAAGCGGATGATCACGCTGCATCGCTGCCTGGTGAACAGCCCAGGGGCCGCGCGGGCCTTCAGCGGCCTGGGGCAATATATCCGCTATGAGGCCAAGATTGACCCGCGCCTGCGCGAATTGGCGATCCTTCAGGTCGGCTGGCTGGCACGCTCGCCCTATGAATGGTCGCATCACGTGAAGATCGGCCAGGATTTCGGCGTCACCGAGGCTGATATCGAAGCCCTCATCGCGGAGACCGAGGGCAAGCCCAACGGCCTGGAGCCGCTGGCCAAGCTGGTCCTGAAAGGCGCGCGCGAAGTCTATGCGGGCGGCATGTCCGAGAGCACCTTCGCAGAATTGCAGGCGCATATGACGAATGAGCAGATGGTGGATCTGACCGTGACGGCCGCCTTCTACTGTGCCGTGGTCCGCACCCTGGCAAGCCTCGCCATTGATGTGGAGCCGGACTACCAGCCCTATCTGGACCGCTTCCCCTTCCCGGCGTGACGCCCTGGCGGGCAAGGGGCCTTCCCCTGACCCGCCGGGACATCAAACCGCACGGCGGATGACGCGCCGCTGACCTGAACCTAACCCGCGGCGACGTAGCCGTAAGCCAGGTTGCTCCGCCCCGTCCCGTTCAATGCGTAATCCGCCTTCACCCGTGCCACGCCGTCATGATCGAGGGCGGCACGGCGGGTATAGTTGTACATCCGGGCCGAGGTCTCCCCGAAGATCGCGTTCTTCACGGGACCATCCGCCGCCCCCAGCGGCGCAAAGCCATAGCGGCGCTGCATCTCCTCCGGAATTTCCAGACGTCGCAGCGATTCGATCTGCCATTGCGGGCTGCCCGTCCAGATCGCATCCGTGCCCCAGACCACATGATCGGCCCCCAGCCCCTTGATGAGGATGCCCATCATGGCCGCGCAGAGTTGGGGCTCCACCACGGTGCTCTGCGCGAAGATTTGCCCAAGATCGCCATAGACGTTGGACACACCATAGCGCGCCGGAATCTCAGCCAGATCACTCACCCAATCCACCCGGCCGGTCTGCTGAAACTGTGCCCAGCCCTGCTCGGCGCGGCCGCCCCCGGCGAAGCGATAGGCGGAGTGGTAGATGACGAAGTTGATCTGCGGCCAGTCACGCGCGGCCTTGCCCACATCATCCACCTTCGCGAACTGCGTCAGATGCGGAAAGCGCGCCTCGATCTGCGGTGGGAACAGGCCCTTATGGACGCAGACGATGTTATTGCCGGCGCGCAGGATGCGCTCATAGAACGGGTACATCACGCGTTCATCATCCATCCGCCAGGGGTGGATCGCCAGGTGTTTGTTGGTGTTGTCGCCGATCGTGTAGCCCTTCCAACTGTCAGGCTTGAGCTGTTCGATCACACGCTCCACCTCATCCATCCAGCCGGGCTTGCCCGGAGTGAAAATGGCGTGGGAGAGCACGCGCCGGTTCCCCGCCGCGTCATTCACGCGTTTGCGGGCATCGAATTTCATGTCGTTGGTCAGGAACCAATCAATCGGCTCCTCCGAGGGTGCGCCTGAAATCAGCGCGACCTTGGTGTCGGAATCGAGGAATACTTCCTTGAACCAACTCGCTTCCATCAGATCCTGGATGGTCTGTTCGCGCCCCACCAGATCCGGATTCCAACCGGCCTGGCCGACGGCGCGTCGTGCGTTCACGAAGGTCATGATGCGTGTATCGGGCCGCAGGAAATGCGTGTGCACATCCATGATGAATTGCTGGCGCAGGGCGGCCGTGCGCATGTCGGCCGCGCCCGCTGTCTGTGCTTCGGCGCGATTGACCGTGTAGAGCGGGCCATAGACCTCGTTCATCGCAAGAAAGGCGGCGGCCATCCCCGCGCCGGTCTGCAGGAAGCGGCGGCGGTCCATGCCCTGCTTCGGGCCGATCGTGTCGGCCATGTCCT
>CANHTE010000362.1 GCA_947462945.1 Acetobacteraceae bacterium | reverse complement strand
GCGCGCATGGGCGATCAGGCCCGCGAAGTCGCGGAAGGGCGCGTTGCGGCCGAGGATCAGCACCTGCGGATTGTCATAGACGAGGCAGAGATAGCGGAAGCCCTCGGGCGTATAGGTCACGTTCTGCAGGAAGGGCTGGGTGGTGATGGCGTTGTTGGGCGAGATGCCGATGGTATAGCCATCCGGCCGCGCGCGGGCGAGTTCGGCATTGCCGATGGAGCCCGCCGCACCGCCGCGATTCACGGCCACCACCTGCTGCCCCAGCGCCTTGGAAAGCTCCTGCTGCAGCGCGCGGGCCATGAGGTCCGTGTTGCCGCCGGGCGGGAAGGGGATGATGAGCTGGATGGCGCGGCTCGGGAATTCTTGGGCCGTGGCGGGCAGCGCCAGAAGTGCCGCGAGCATGAGGGTGATCCAGCGCATTCTTGCCTCCCAGTGGTTGTTGCGCGGAGGCTACTCCAGAAGCGGCGCGCTCGTCATGTCGTCCTTCAGCGCCACGCCGGTGGCGCCGAGCGCGCGGGCGCCGCGCAGCAGCCAATGCACCTTGGCCGCCGCATCCGCCGTGGAGATGCCGCCCGGGCGGATATTGCTGATGCAATTGCGCTCGGCATCCGTCCGGCCACGGCGGGGCTGCCAGGTGAGATAGATGCCCATGCTGTCCTGCGCGGAAAGGCCGGGCCGCTCGCCGATCAGCACCACCACGGCCTCGGCGCCCATCGCCTCGCCAATGTCATCGCCGATGGCGACGCGGGCCTGCTGGACGATGACCACAGGCCAATCCGCATCCAGCGCGCGCACCATCGCCACGGATTGCGACTGCACGCCGGAGGCGCAAAGCCCATCGGCGATGACGATCACCGTGCCGCCAGTGCGCGGCAGGGAGGCGCGATCGGCTTCGCGCAGGCGGCGGCCAAGATCGGGGCGCAGCAGATAGGTTTTTCGTTCGGTGGCCTCGCTGTGCAGCACCGGCACGGGGCCGAGTTCGGCGCGCAGGGCCTCGGCATCCAGAACGGACCAGACGGCGTCCCGCGCGGCGGCATGGGCCTCCTGGAAGTCGAGATGCGCGGCCGTCGGCACCGCATTGCCGGTGCGGCCAATGCCGACGCGGGCCTGGGTGAAGCGGCGCAGATCGGACCAGCGGGTGATGCTCATCAGAGGCCGATCAGCGCCGGCGCCATGCTGGCCGGGATGGCCTCGCCCAATTTCCCCTGGGGGCCAATGCCCATGCGCTCAAGCCAGGCGGCAAACTCCGGCGCGGGCGTCTTGCCCAGCGCGGCGCGCGCATAAAGCCCGTCATGGAAGGAGGTGGATTGATAGGCCAGCATCACGTCATCCGCGCCCGGCACGCCCATGATGTAGGTGACGCCGGCCACAGCCAGGCTGGTCAGCAGCGTGTCCATATCGTCCTGGTCGGCCTCGGCATGGTTTGTGTAGCAAATATCCACCCCCATCGGCAGGCCCAGCAGCTTGCCGCAGAAGTGGTCCTCCAGCCCCGCACGAATGATCTGCTTGCCGTCAAACAAATATTCCGGGCCGATGAATCCCACCACGGAATTCACCAGAAGCGGTGCATAGGCGCGCGCCACGCCATAGGCCCTCGCCTCGATGGTCTGCTGGTCCACGCCGTGATGCGCCTCGGCACTCAGCGCGCTGCCCTGGCCGGTTTCGAAATACATCACATCCTGGCCGAGCGTGCCGCGCTTGAGGGAGAGTGCCGCGTCCTCGGCCTCGCGCAGCAGGCCGAGCGTCACGCCGAAGCTCTCATTCACGCCCTGCGTACCGCCGATGGACTGAAACACGAGGTCCACCGGCGCGCCGCGCTCCATGGCCAGCAGCGCGGTCGTCACATGGCACAGCACACAGCTTTGCGTGGGGATGTCGAAGCGGCTGCGCACCTCGTCCAGCATGGTCAGCAGGCCGAGCACCTGTTCGATATTGTCGGTGGCGGGATTCACGCCGATCACCGCATCGCCCGCGCCCAGCAGCAGCCCGTCCAGCGTGCTGGCGGCGACCCCGCGCAGATCATCCGTGGGGTGGTTCGGTTGCAGCCGGATGGAGAGCGTGCCCGGCAGGCCGATGCTGTTGCGGAAGCGCGTCACCACCCGGCACTTCTGGGCCACCGCGATCAAGTCGCTGATGCGCATGATCTTGGACACGGCCGCCGCCATCTCGGGCGTCAGGCCGCGGCGGAGTCCCGGCAGGGCCTCCGGCTCGGCCGCCAGCAGCCAGTCGCGGAAGCCGCCCACGGTCAGATGCGCGATGGGCGCGAAGGCAGCGACGTCATGGCTGTCCTGGATCAGCCGCGTCACGTCATCCGCCTCATAGGGAATGACGGCCTCGTTCAGGAAATGCTGGAGTGGCAGGTCGGCCAGGGCGCGCTGGGCGGCCACGCGCTCGGCGGCGCTGGTGGCGGCCACGCCCGCCAGCGCATCGCCCGAGCGGAAGGGCGTGGCGCGGGCCATCAGCATGCGCAGGTCGTCGAAGACGTAGGTGGTGCCGCCAATGGCGTGCCGGAAGGACATGCCCCTCTCAATCATGCCGGGCCACTGGAAATCAAGCGCGAAGGCTTGTCAGAAGCGGCCATGCGGCGGAAACTTGGGCCAACGGAGGATGACGATGGATCGAACTGCCCTTGAGGCCCGCCCCGATGCGGCGGAAGACTGGCCCGACCGCATTTATGACCTGCTGAAGGAATACAATGTCCGGCAGGTGGCCCTGGTGCCCGATGCCGGGCACTCCCGCCTCATCAAGCGCTGCCTGGCCGATAACACGCTGCGCGTCATCACCCTCACCACCGAGGAGGAGGGCATTGCCCTCATGCAGGGCGCCTGGCTGGGGGGCGACCGCTCGGTGCTGCTCATGCAATCCTCGGGTGTGGGGAATTGCATCAACATGCTCTCCCTCTCGGGCATTCATCGCACGCCGATGCCGATGATCATCACGATGCGTGGCGACTATGGCGAGTTCAACCCGGCGCAAATCCCCATGGGCCAGGCAACGCAGGCGGTGCTGGAGGCAATGGGCACCATCGTCCATCGCGCCGATTCTGCAGCCGACGTGGCACCCACGGTGGAGGCCACGCTCAAGCTCGCCTTCAACACATTCCGGCCGACGGCGACGTTGCTCGGCCAGCGCCTGCTCGGCGCCAAGACCTTCGGGAAGGATTGATCGCCATGGTGGCTTTGGGCGCATCCGGGAAAATCGACCGGCGGGATCTGACCCGCGTACTGCTGGAGGATCGCGGCGGCATGCTGGTGGTGGCGGGCCTGGGCGCGCCGGCCTGGGATATCACGGCGGTGGGCGACGGTCCGCAGAACCTGCCGCTCTGGGGCGGCATGGGCG
>CANHTE010000361.1 GCA_947462945.1 Acetobacteraceae bacterium | reverse complement strand
CTGGTGCGCGCGCTCCTTCATTGGTGATGACCCCTTCGCCATCCTCCTGCCCGATGACCTGATGCAATGCGACAAGCCCTGCATCGGCCAGCTGGCCGAAGCCTATGCCGAGACCGGCGGCAATGTCGTGGCCATCGAGGAAGTGCCGATGGAGCGCGTCAACAAATACGGCGTGCTCGACATCGAAAAGGATATGGGCCGGCTGGTTTCCGTGAAGGGCCTGGTTGAAAAGCCGCCCGTGGATCAGGCGCCTTCCAACCTCACCATCATCGGCCGCTATGTGCTCATGCCTGAAGTCATTGGGCATCTGGCAAAGATGGAAAAGGGTGCCGGCGGCGAAATCCAGCTGACTGACAGCATGGCCAAACTGATCGGCAATCAGCCCTTTCACGGGCTGCGCTATGAAGGGCGCCGTTTCGATTGCGGCGACAAGGTCGGCTATCTCGAAGCGCAGATCGCCTTTGCCCTTGCGCGGCCCGAGATCGCGCCGGCGGTGCGTCAATTCCTCGACACTTACCGATGAGGGAAGGGCAGCTGCTCGCGGCCGCTTCCTGCCTGGCTGAGGCCAGGCAGGCCCGCGAAGCATCTGCCCGAGAGCCGCACGGGCTTGTCGAACCAGGCATCCTGCGGGGCGCATCCGCCGCCCGCCGTTTGAGGGCACAAGCATGAAAATCGCAATGATCGGCGCTGGCTATGTCGGCCTCGTCTCTGGCGCCTGTTTCGCCGAATTCGGCGTGGATGTGGCGGTGATGGACAATGAACCGGCCAAGATCGATGCGCTCAAGGCAGGCCGCATCCCCATCTATGAGCCACGGTTGGACCAGCTGGTGGCCGACAACGCCCGCGAAGGGCGGCTGACCTTCACCTCCGATCTGGATGAGGCGGTGGCCGGCGCGGAGGCGGTCTTCCTCGCTGTCGGCACCCCGACGCGGCGCGGCGATGGCCATGCCGACCTCAGCTACGTCTTTGCGGCGGCCGAGCAGGTGGCGCGTGCGGCCAAGGGGCCTTTGGTTCTGGTCACGAAATCCACCGTCCCGGTGGGCACCGGGCGGGAGGTGAAGCGCCGGGTCCAGGCCGCCCGCCCCGATCTCGACATCGCCGTGGCCTCCAATCCGGAATTCCTGCGCGAAGGTGCCGCGATCGGCGATTTCATGCGGCCCGACCGCATCGTGATCGGCATTGAGGAGGGCGAGGCGGGCGCCCGGGCCGAGGCGGTGCTGAAGCGCCTCTACCGCCCGCTGTATCTCATCGAGACGCCGATTGTGGCCACCGGGCTGGAAACCGCCGAGATCATCAAATACGCCGCCAATGCCTTTCTCGCGATGAAGATCAGCTTCATCAACGAGGTCGCCGATCTGTGTGAAAAGGCCGGCGCCGATGTGCAGCAGGTGGCGCGCGGCATCGGGCTGGATGGACGGATCGGCCGGAAATTCCTGCATGCGGGGCCAGGCTATGGTGGCTCCTGCTTCCCGAAGGACACGATTGCCTTCGCCCGCACCGGCCAGGATCTGGGCGCGCCCTTGCGTCTGGTGGAAGCGACCATCGCGGTGAATGACAGCCGCAAGATCGCGATGGCGGACCGCGTGATCGCGGCCTGTGGCGGCAGTGTGGCCGGCAAGACCATCGCCGTGTTGGGGCTGACCTTCAAGCCCGAGACGGATGACATGCGCGATGCCCCTTCGCTCGATATCGTACCGAAGCTCGCTGCCGCGGGCGCCGTGATCCGCGCTTTTGATCCGCAGGGGATGGGCTTTGCCCGACAGCTGCTGCCGGCAGGTGTGCATTACGCCGCCAACGCGCTGGAGGCGCTGGCCGGCGCCGAGGCCGTGGTGCTGCTGACGGAATGGAACGAGTTCCGCAACATCTCGCCCAATAAGCTCGCAGGTGCGATGAAGGGTCGCGTCATGCTCGATTTGCGCAATGTCTATGACCCGGCCGCGATGCGCGAGGCGGGCTTCACCTACCACTCGATCGGAAGACCCTGATGTCCAGCTTCTCGCATCACTTCGACAAGACCTCGCTGCGCGAATACGACATTCGCGGCATTGTCGGCCAAACCCTGCACCCGGCGGACGCCTTCGCCATCGGCCGCGTCTTCGGCACCATTGTCGCCCGTGCGGGCGGCTCCCGCGTGGCGGTGGGCTGGGATGGACGTCTCTCCTCGCCCGAATTGCAGCGGCATCTGGTGGCGGGGCTGGTGGCCTCCGGCATGGAGGTTTTGCGCGTGGGGGTCGGCCCGACGCCGATGCTGTATTTCGCGAGCTACGACCAGAAGGCCGATGGCGCGGTGATGCTGACCGGCAGCCACAACCCGCCGAACTACAATGGCTTCAAGATGATGATCGGCAAGAAGCCTTTCTTCGGCAAGGATATCCAGACCTTGGGCGCCATGGCGGCCAGCGGTGACGTGGTATCCCAGGCGCCCGGCTCGGCCCGCGATGTGGATGTGAGCGAGGCCTATATCACCCGCATGGTGCAGGATTACGCCGGCGGGGCGAAGACGCTGAACGTGGTGTGGGACCCCGGCAATGGCTCGGGCGGTGCCATCACCGAGCGGATGGTGAAGCGCCTGCCCGGCAAGCACGTCGTCATCAATGGCGAGATCGACGGCAACTTCCCCAACCACCACCCCGACCCGACCGTGCTGAAGAACCTGGAACAGATCATCGCCCGGGTGAAGGCCGAGGGCGCTGATCTCGGCATCGCCTTCGATGGCGACGCGGACCGTATCGGCGTGGTGGATGGCGAGGGGCATATGCTGTTCGGCGACCAGCTTCTGGTGGTGCTGGCGCGGGATGTGCTGAAGACGCATCCGGGTGCCACCATCATTGCCGATGTGAAGGCCAGCCAGGTGCTGTTCGACGAAGTGGCCAAGGCCGGCGGCGTACCCCTCATGTGGAAGACCGGGCACAGCCTGATCAAGCAGAAGATGGCGGAGACGGGCTGCCCCCTGGCGGGGGAGATGTCCGGCCATACCTTCTTTGCCGACAAGTGGTATGGCTTTGATGACGCGCTGTATTCCGGCGTCCGGCTGCTCGACATCCTGGCGCGCAGCGACGCGTCGCTGGCCCAGATGCGCGCGGCACTTCCCCAGGTGCTGAACACGCCGGAACTGCGCTTCAACTGCGAGGAGGCCCGGAAGTTCGTCGTGATCGAGGAAGTCCGCGCCCGCCTCGCCATCGAGGGCGCGCAGGTTCAGGCGGTGGATGGCGTGCGCGTGCTCAGCGAGGATGGCTGGTGGCTGCTGCGGGCTTCCAATACCCAAGCCGTGCTGGTTGCGCGCTGCGAGGCCAAGACGGAGGCGGGGCTGGAGCGGTTGAAGGCGCAGTTGGTGAAGCAATT
>CANHTE010000360.1 GCA_947462945.1 Acetobacteraceae bacterium | reverse complement strand
CAGGGCCGCTTCGCGCTGGCGTTGGGGCTCGATGGGCAGGGGTGTATCGGGCATGGCGTTCTCCCTCGCGGTCAGGTCCAGCCGCCGCCCAGGGCGCGGAACAGGCCGACGGCGGCCTGCAACCGCGCCAGGCGAACCTGGGCGAGATTGTTGCGTGCGTTGAACAGCGTCTGCTGGGTGATCAGCAGCGCGAGAAGATCAATGGTGCCGGCGCGCAGCTGCGCCTCGGAAATGGCATAGGCGCGTTCGGCGCTGCGGGTGGCGGCGGATTGCAGCCTTTCCTGTTCCGTGGTTTCGCGCAGCGCCACGATGGCATTTTCCACATCCACCAAGGCGGCGACAATCGCCGCGCGGTAATTCTCCAGCAGCTCCTCCGCCTGCGCCTGGGTCAGCCGGTATTGGGCGCGGAGCTGGCCCAGCTGAAAGATGGGTTGGGTCAGCCCCCCCGCCAGGGAAAACAGCACGGAGCCCGGCCGCAACAAATTCTCCAGCGCCAGGTTCTGGAAGCCGCCCTGGGCGCTGAGCGTGATCGAGGGGAACATGGCCAGCCGCGCCTGCTCCACACTGGCCTGGACCGCGGCCAGCGTGGCCTCGGCCTGCCAGATATCGGGGCGGCGCTGCAACACCTCGGCCGGCAGGCCGGGCTGCACCGGCGGCACGCGCACATCGCCCAGGCTGAGGCGCGGCGGGGCCACGGCCTCGGGCAGCTGGCCGGTCAGCGTGCCCAGGGAATAGGTGTTCTGCTGGATGGATTGCCGCAGTGGGGGCACCGCCGCGCGCTGCTGCTCAACCAGCGTCTGCTGCTGCGCGATGTCGAGCCCCGTGCTGGTGCCGGCATTGGCGCGCTGCTGCAACACGCCCAGGATGCGCTCCGCCGAGGCCAGGTTCTCCTGCTGGATGGTGAGCAACTCGCGCGAGGCCAGAACCTGGAAATAGGTGTTGGCGACCGAGGCCTCGGTGGTCAGCGTGATGGCGCCCACATCGAAGCGATTGGCCTGGAGGTTCTGCTGCGCCGCCACCAGCGCCGCGCGGTTCCGGCCCCAGAAATCCAGCTCATAGGAGGCCTGGAGCCCGGTGGCGTAAAGCGTGCGATGGGTAAAGTTGCGCCGCGCCCCCGCCGCGCTCAGATTGACCGCCGTCGCGGTGGAAACCGGCGTCTGGCTATGGGTGACATTGCCGGTCAGATTGCCGCTGGGCAGCAGGGCCTGGCCCACGATACGCACCTGTGCATCGGCCTGCCGCACCCGCGCGATGGCGGCGCGAATATCGAAATTCGCGCCCACCGCCTGCTCCATCAGCGCATCCAGCTCGGCCGAGCCAAAGCCGCGCCACCAGGCCGGATCAGGCCAATTGGCGGCTTCGCCCGTCGCGGCGCTGAGCTGCGCCGGCAGGATGATTCCGGAGACAGGGGCCGGGCGGAAGGTGGAACACGCGGTCAGAACGAGCAGCGCGGGCAGCACGAAAACGCGCCGGAGGGAAGTTCGCAAGGACATCACGCCAGTCTATTTGGCACGAAGCGGCAGGGCGAGCAGCAAGTGTTACCTTTCGCAATGCGGCCGCACGGATGCGCCCGCCGATCCGGCGCTGTGCGGACAGGCTACCTGCCGAAGCGGCGAACGCCCCCTGGCGGCACCGGGCATGTTTCTGCTTTCCTCACGGCAATTCAAAACATGAGGAAACAATCCATGGCACCCCTTCATCGCCGCGCCGCATTGGCGCTGGGCGGCAGTCTTGCGGCCCTTTCCACCGCACGGGCGCAGCCTGCCGATTTCCCGAACAAGCCGCTGCGCATCATCGTCCCCTATACGCCGGGCGGCACGACTGACATCGCCACGCGGCTGATCGCGGAACCCCTGGCGCGCGCGCTGGGCCAGCCGGTGGTGATCGAGAATCGGCCCGGTGCGAACAGCATCCTGGGCGTGGGCGTGGCGGCGGCGAGCCCCCCCGATGGCCATACCCTGGTGATGGTGCTGCCCGCCCATGCCGCCAATGCCACGCTTCAGGCCGGGCGCCTGCCCTTTGATGCGCTGGCCTTCGCGCCCGTCTCGCTGGTGGTGCAGGCGCCGCTGGTCCTGGCCGGCAGCCGGCAATTGCCGGCGCAAAACCTGCGCGAATATCTCGAACTCGCCCGCGCCCGGCCCGGCCAGATCAATTACGGCTCCAGCGGGATCGGCGCCACCGCGCATCTGGCGATGGAGGACCTTCAGCTGCGCACGGGCGTGCGCATGGTGCATGTGCCCTATCGCGGCACGCAGCCCGCGCTGGCGGACCTCATGGCTGGGCATATCGGCATGATGTTCGACACCTATTCCACCCTGAAGCCGCAATTCGAGGCCGGCAACATCCGCCCGCTGGGCATCGCCACCGCCACCCGCCCCAGCTTCGCCACCGAATTGCCCACCATCATCGAGGGCGGGCTCGCGGATTTCGTGGTGAGTTCCTGGTGCATGCTGCTGGCCCCGCCGCGCACCCCGCAGCCCATCCTGGACCGCCTGGCCACCGAAGTGGGCCGCATCGTCCGCGAACCCGCCATGGCGCGGCGGCTGGAGGAGATCGGCTTCGTGGTCGAGGGGCGGCCCTCGGCGGAAACCGGCGCCTTTCTCCGCGCGGAAGTGACGCGCTGGGCCGGCGTCATCCGCGCGGCCCAGGTGACCGTGGACGGGTGACCATGGACGGGTGACCGTGGACGGCTGAAGCCGGCTTGAAACCGGGACCACCCACCCCATTTACCATCCAGGTGGATGGTATGGGGATGGTTTCATGTCGGATGGCGTCTATCAGCTGCGGCCCAGGGGCGGCAGCGAGACGGAAAAGGTCACCATCAATCTCGGCTATGTGGACCTCGGTCACATAGATCTGCTGGTGCAGGATGGTTTCTATTCCAACCGCACCGATTTCATCCGCACCGCCATCCGCAACCAGATCGAGCGGCATGCGGAGAGCACACGGCAATCCGTCGCGCGAAAGAGCCTCGATCTCGGACTGAGGCACTTCACCCGCGCCGATCTGGAGGCCGTGCAGGCGGCGGGGCAGCGCCTGGATATCCGTGTGCTGGGCCTGGCCAGCATCGCGGCCGATGTCACGCCGGAACTGGCCCGGGCCACCATTGCCTCACTCTCGGTCCTGGGCGCGCTTCAGGCCAGCGCCCCGGTGAAGGCCGCACTGGCCGACCGCATGCGCTGACCGCGCGCCACTGCCAGCCCACCCACACACATCGTCAAGCGCAACGCCCCCAGGCCGGGCGGCGCTGCCGCATTGAAAGCATCCGATATGAACGCGCCATTTTCCAAAGACATGCTCGAAGCCACCCGATTGACCCGGCAAGGCCGGCTCCAGGAGGCTT
>CANHTE010000359.1 GCA_947462945.1 Acetobacteraceae bacterium | reverse complement strand
GCAGCAGGGCCTCCAGCACCGCAGGCAGGCGCGCCACGTCGCCTTCGGCCGAGACGGCATCAAGCATCAGGTTCCGCCCCTCGACGAAGCCGAGCGCCGCCAACCCCTCGCGGAAGGCCGCGATGTAGGAGGCAACCTGGTGCAGCGGGAACACCGAGACCCAGCCGATCCGCACCACACGCTGCGCCAGCGCGGGGCCGGAGAGTGCCGCGCTGATCGTCAGGAAGGCGCGGCGGTTCATTCGATCACCTCATCGGCGCGGTCCAGCACCGCGGGTGCGATCGTGGCGCCCAGGGCCCGGGCGGCCCGCAGGTCAATCACCAATTCGAAATGCGTGGGATTCTCGACCGGCAGGTGGTTGACGGGCGTGCCATTGGCCGCCCGCACCACCTGCCGCGCGGCGCGGCGAAACCCCTCGCTGATGTCGGGCCCGTAGCTCATCAGCGCGCCGCCGGTCAGGTAGCGCTTGTTCGACATCATCATCGGCATGCCATGCCGCAGCGCGACTTCGCCGATCCGGAAGCGACTCGTGATGGTGGAGACATCGGACACCACGAAGAGTGCGGCGACGCCCTCGCGCTGGAGCGCGGCGAAGGCCTCCTCCAGCCCCTCGGGCACGGCGATGCCGCGGAAGACCAGCTCGACGCCCAGCGCAGCCTGGGCCCGCGCGGCCTCGTCGATCTGGATCTGCGAGGGGTAATAGATGTTGTAGATCACCGCGAATTTGCTGGCCTGGGGAAAGGCATCGCGCATCAACTGCACGCGCTTGGCCGAGAGCTCGCCGGCGTGGAAGGATTGCCCGGTGACATTGGCCTCGGGCCGGGCGAGGCTCTGGACCAGCCCATCCTGCACGGCGTCGCGCGTTGCGCCGAAGATGATCGGGATGGTCGTGGTCGCGGCCCGCGCCGCCAGGACCCCGCCACGGGTGGCGACGACGATGGCATCGACCCGACTGGCGATGAATTGCTGCATGACCTCCCGCAGGTCGTGGTCGGGCCGCAGCTGGTGGCGATAGTCGATCGTCAGGTTCTGCCCGACGACATAGCCGTTCTCCCGCATCCCGAGCTCGAAGCGTTCCTCGAAGATGGATGTGTCGGGCCCGTTGACGATGTAGCCAACGCGCAGCGGCCGGTTGGCCTGCGCTGCCCACACCGTGGCGAGCAGCGGCGAGGCCAGCAGGGCCGTGAGGAAGGGCCGCTTGCTGGTGCAGGGCGTCCCGGCGGTCGGTTTCTCCGCTGTCATGCGCAGGGCGTCCTTTCTGCCGGTCCGTGCTGAGGAATGGACAGGATGCAATGGGTCATCCGGCTGCGCCACCTCTCGGGGCAAGGCAGGATGCGCCAAGGCGGCCGTCGGTCATGCACAAGAGCCTCCGGCGCGCCGGGATGGCCGCGCTTCGAGCAGATACTGGCATCGCAGCCGCCTTTCGAATGTGCGAAATAACACATCGCAATGCCCTCGCCCTGCGGCAGGCTGGGGTCGCAGCGGGAGGCGCAGATGGTCCGGATGATTGAGCGATGGTGCCGCAAGCAGCCTTGCCAGCGCAGGTGCACGCCTCCCGGCTTGTGGCTGAACGAGTGGGGGGGTGCATGAGCTCCGGCGGCGTTGCATCGCAAAACCTGGCGGCGATACCCTTCTTCGGCGACCTTTCACCTGCCTTGGCGGAGCGCTACAGCCAGAGGGTGCATTGGCTGACTGCAGCGCCCGACCAGCTGCTGGTTGATTTCGACGACGCCTCGGATGACGTGTTCTTCGTGGTGTCCGGCAGTGTACGCGTGGCGATGCGCACGCCCGGGGGCCGGGAACTCATCCTCGATGACATACCCGCTGGCCGCTTCTTTGGTGAAATGGCGGCCATTGACGGCGCGCCGCGCTCGGCCGCGGTCACGGCCTTGCATCGCAGCCGGATCTGCCGCGTGCCGGGCCAGGTTTTCATGGCCGTGCTGGCGGAGGCGCCCGAGCTCTCGCGCCGGCTGATGCGCGTGCTGGTGCAGCGCCTCCGTGAAGCCAATGGGCGCATGCTGGAATTGACCACACTGGACGTCCGCCACCGGCTCTATGCCGATCTGCTGCGCGCCGCCGGCCCGCCCACGGCGAATGGCGCGCGGGCCATCTCGCCGCCACCGGTGCAGCAGATCATCGCCAGCCGGATCGGCGCCCGCCGCGAGGCCGTCTCGCGCGAGGTTGCGCGGTTGCTGCGGACGGGCGTGCTGCAGCGGGAGCGGGGTGCGCTGATCATCCGTCAACCGGCGATGTTGCAGCAGGCCCTGGAGGAGATGACGTCGGATTGAAGTGACAAGGCCAGTTCAGCCCGGCGCATGCACCAACCCGACCTCAGCTTATCAGGCGCTTGCGCCAGTGCGGCTTCAGGAATTCGAGGATGAGGATGGTCGCCAGCCCCGCCGCCGCCGTCACCATCAGATCGCCCGCGTCCAGGGGGGCGCAGCGAAACATGCGCTGCGCGAAGGGCGCCAGGCGCGAGCGGGCACGGTGCAACTTGACGGGCACGACGCAGCACCTGCGGCTGGAGCCGGCCGATCTGATCACCCTCACCCTGGCCGATAGCTCGACGCAGCGGGTGCGGGTGGTATCGGCGCAGTTTGGCGCTGGCCTCAATCTGCGTGTGGAGGCGGTGGCGGAGGCCACGGCCTGGCGGCTGGCGGGCAGCGTGTATGACCTGGTGGCCACGATGCCGGGGAACACGGCATTTGGCAGCGTACCGGCCGGGCTGGCGGTGCCTGCCTCCTATTGGACATGGGATGAGGTGAACAGCCTGACCGTGATGCCCATCAATGGCGGCTCACGCATTGTGGGAGCTACCGAGGCTGAGGCGCTGAACGGTTCGGAGAGCTTTCGCTTTCCAGGGGCATTCGAGACGGTGGATCAGCTGGGCACGGTGTCGCGCATCGCCACCGGACGGGCGGAGCGGCCACTGGCACCGGCCAGCATCCACCGGACGCGCCACGGGTCCAACAATCTCACCATCACCTGGGTGCGCCGCACGCGTATCGGGGGTGAGTGGCTGGACCTGACCGGCGATGCCGCTGGGCGAAGCAAGCGAAGCCTATGAGGTGGAGGTTCGCAACGCGAATGATACGGCCATGCTGCGCACCATCACGGGGCTAGTCTCGCTGCTGCGGGGGCCGGGTTGATGACAGCAATGGCGGTGTAATGGGTGCGGGCCGGAGATCTGGCGTGGTCTCGCCTGCGGGCGTCACGAAGCGGCGAGTGCCGTGACAGCCTAGAGCATGTCCCGTTCGTAAGGGCTCACTTCACAAGCTCTAGCCCATTGTTTCTTCGAGCATCTTTATCCGATCAAGCGGTTCCGTTTGATCGGATGATGCTCCAG
>CANHTE010000358.1 GCA_947462945.1 Acetobacteraceae bacterium | reverse complement strand
TGCTGCGCGATGATGGCGCCCGCCATGACGCGGCGCTCCAGCTCGGTCCAGGGGTTCTGGCAGCCGATTTCGCCAATCAGCCCGGCGCGCACATCGGTGCCCCAAAGGCCTTCCTGCACCTGGGCCACCATCTCAGTGGCGAAGCTGTCCACGCTGCGGGCGTGGTTGGCCGGGTCCTGGTATTCCTCGACGTAATGCCCGCAGCCCATGACGATGTGGCAGCCCGTCTCCTCGCTCACCTGGCGCAGGCCCAGGGGGTCCGGCTCCAGCCCGCCGATGCTGAGTTCCACGATGGTGTTGCAGCCGGCCGCCACAGCCTCGGCCACGGCTTCGACCGCGATGGGGACATCCTTCTGAATGAGGTTGTGCGGGGCGGCGATCTGGCTCCAGCACATGTCCCAATTGGACGGGAGCGAGAAATCGGGCCCCTGCGGCCCCGCCTTCTGGCTGGGTGGGCATATGCTCCAGAGCAGATGCTCATGCATGAGGGTGGAGCCAAGGATGGCCGGGTCCACCACGCCCATTACGGTCTGGGCGCGGCCGCGCAATTCGTCACGATTGGGCATGGGGGATGATCCTCACTCACGGGAAACCATTGCCATGCGCGGTGACCGGCATGGGGCGGGCGCAGCGTGGCATCGCAGTCCTGCCCCCCACAAGCGGGGCCCGGCCGAATTGTCGCTGGCATTCGGCGGCGATCTCGTCCATATGGTGGCCGCCGTTCCGGGCCTGCCCGGCATGGCGCAACCGCTTGCGTTTGCGGCGGGTTGTCAGAGCCTCCGAGCCCTCCTCACGGAATCACGGGTCTGGCGGCGTTTCCGGCCACATGGCTTCGCCGCGGGGTGCAGACCTCCGGCCCCCATGTTGCCCGAGACGCCGGAAGCCCCCCTCCCTGGGTGCCCCGGTGGTTGGACTGTCACCCTGCCGCTTCGCGAATCACTGCTCCATACCGATATGGGGCCCGAAGCACGCCCCCATCCGGGGGCAGAAGGATGACGCATGTTCGACAACTACTTCCGCAAGGATATTTCCTGGGGCGGGCAAATCCTCACCCTGGAAACCGGCAAGATCGCCCGCCAGGCCGATGGCGCCGTCATGGCGCGCCTGGGTGACACCATCGTGCTCTGCACCGTGGTGGGCGCACGCAGCGTGAAGCCGGGCCAGGATTTCTTCCCCCTCACCGTGAATTACCAGGAAAAGGCCTTCGCCGCCGGCAAGATCCCCGGTGGCTTCTTCAAGCGTGAAGGCCGCCCCTCCGAATCCGAGACGCTGATCTCCCGCCTGATTGACCGCCCGCTGCGCCCCCTCTTCCCCGAGGGCTTCCGCAATGAGGTGCAGGTCATCGCCACCGTCCTCAGCCATGACCTGGAGAACGACCCCGACATAGTCGCGCTGGTCGGCTGCTCGGCCGCGCTGACGCTTTCGGGCATTCCGTTCTTTGGCCCGGTGGGTGGCGCGCGCGTCGCCTATATTGATGGCGCCTATGTGCTCAACCCGACGGCCGCGCAGCGCAAGCTTTCCAAGCTGGACCTGGTTCTCGCCGGCACGGCCGAAGGCGTGCTGATGGTCGAATCCGAAGCCTCCGAGCTGTCGGAAGACGTCATGCTGGGCGCCGTGAAATTCGGGCATGAGGGCTTCCAGCCCGTCATCCAGGGCATCATCGCCCTGGCCGAAGTGGCCGCGAAGGAGCCCTGGGATGTGGCCCTGGCGGACCCCGCCAAGGAAGCCCTGAAGGCCCGCATCTCGGCGCTGGGCACCGCGCCCATGGCCGAGGCTTACAAGATCACCGAAAAGCTCGCCCGCCAGAAGGCCGTGGGCGAAGCGAAGAAGACCGTGCTCGCCGCGCTGGAGGCCGAGGGCGCCGATGTCGCCGCCGCCAAGGGCCTGATGAAGGAGCTGGAAGCGGATGTCGTCCGCAACGCCATCCTCGACACCGGCCTGCGGATTGATGGGCGGGACACCAAGACCGTCCGCTCCATCCTCTCGGAAGTGGGCGTGCTGCCGCGCGCCCATGGCTCGGCCCTGTTCACCCGTGGTGAGACGCAGGCGCTTTGCGTCGCCACGCTGGGCACCGGCCAGGATGAGCAGATGATTGATGCCCTCGCCGGTGAATACCGCGAGAACTTCATGCTGCATTACAACTTCCCTCCCTACTCGGTGAACGAGACGGGCCGCATGGGCAGCCCCGGCCGCCGCGAAATCGGCCATGGCAAGCTGGCCTGGCGCGCCATCCATCCCGTGCTGCCGGAGAAGGACAAGTTCCCCTACACCATGCGCGTGGTGTCCGAGATCACGGAGAGCAACGGCTCCTCCTCGATGGCGACGGTGTGCGGCACCTCGCTCGCGCTGATGGATAGCGGCTGCCCGCTGCTGCGCCCGGTGGCCGGCATCGCCATGGGCCTGATCAAGGAAGACCGCGGCTTCGCCGTGCTCTCCGACATCCTGGGCGATGAAGATCACCTGGGTGACATGGATTTCAAGGTGGCCGGGACGGAAGCGGGCATCACCGCGCTTCAGATGGACATCAAGATCACCTCCATCACCTTCGACATCATGCGCGTGGCGCTGGATCAGGCGAAGGATGGCCGCTTCCACATCCTGGGCGAGATGGCCAAGGCCATCACCGGCGCCCGTGGTGAAATGGCAGCGACCGCCCCGCGCATCACCGTGATCCAGGTGCCGAAGGACAAGATCCGGGACGTGATCGGCACCGGCGGCAAGGTGATCCGTGAGATCGTCGAGCAGACCGGCACCAAGATCGACATCGAGGATGACGGCACCATCAAGATCGCCTCCAGCAATCCGGAAGCGACCCAGGCCGCGATTGACCGCATCAAGGGCATCACGGCCGAGGCCGAGATCGGCGCCATCTACAATGGCAAGGTCGTGAAGACCGCCGAATTCGGCGCCTTCGTGAACTTCCTGGGCGCCAAGGACGGCCTGGTGCACATCAGCGAGCTCTCCAACGAGCGCGTGAACCGCACCAGCGACATCGTGAAGGAAGGCGATGCCGTGAAGGTCAAGGTCATCGGCTTCGATGATCGCGGCAAGGTGAAGCTCTCCATGCGCGTGGTGGACCAGGCCACGGGCGCCGACATCACCGAGCAGGTGGGCGAGCGCCGCCCCCGCGCTGAGGGTGAAGGCGAGCGCGAGGAGCGGCCGCGCCGTGAAGGCCGCAGCGATCGTGGCCCGCGCCGCAGCTACAACGACTGAACTGCCACAGCGCTTGATGGGGCGCAGGTGACTTGAACGGGGAAACCGTCCGGTGCTTTCTTGCACCGGGCGGTTTCGTCATAATGTAATATCTCGAAATCTGGCACGGCAGGGACGGCACAGTGAAGGCGAT
>CANHTE010000357.1 GCA_947462945.1 Acetobacteraceae bacterium | reverse complement strand
GCGCCGCCAATGCCGAACTGGCCAGCGAGATCGAGGCCGCCATCGCCGCGATTGATCGCCGCCTGCAATTCCGCCGCGCGGGCGAGACGTTCTTCCAGGGGCTCTCGCTCGGCTCGGTGCTGCTGCTGGCGGCCCTTGGGCTGGCGGTGACCTTTGGCGTCATGGGCGTCATCAACATGGCGCATGGCGAATTCGTGATGCTGGGCGCCTATGTCACCGTGGTGGTGCAGGAGTTGTGCCGGGACATCCCGGCCTTGCAGCCCTATTCCCTGCCACTGGCCATCCCGGCCGCCTTCCTGGTCACGGCCGCCCTCGGGGCCGCCATGGAGCGCGGCCTGATCCGCCACCTTTATGGCCGGCCGCTGGAGACGCTGCTGCTGACCTTCGGCGTCGGCATGGTGCTGCAGCAGGTGGTGCGCCTGGTGTTCGGCGCGCAAAACCGCGAGGTGATCAGCCCGGACTGGATGATGGGCACACTGATCCTGCCCGGCGGCATCGCCATCACGCAGAACCGCGCCTGGATCATCCTGTTCGCCATCGCCGTGCTGCTGGCGACACTCGCCGCCATCCGGCTGACGCGCTTTGGGCTGGAGATGCGCGCCGTGGTGCAGAACCGCCGCATCGCCGCCACCATGGGCATTCGCACCGGCCGCGTGGATGCGATGACCTTTGCCTTCGGGTCTGGCATCGCGGGGCTGGCGGGCGTGGCGCTGAGCCAGATTGACAATGTCTCGCCCAATCTGGGCACGGGCTACATCATCGACAGCTTCATGGTGGTGGTGTTTGGCGGCGTGGGCTCGTTGATGGGCACGCTGATCGGCGCCTTCACGCTCGGCCTCGTGAACAAGCTGCTGGAGCCTTATGCGGGGGTGGTGCTGGCCAAGGTGCTGCTGCTGGTCGGCATCATGCTGTTCATCCAGCGCCGGCCCAAGGGACTTTTTGCGCTGAAAGGGCGTGCGGCGGATCAATGAATACGCGCCGCCTGGTCCTGCTGCTTGCCATCGCGGTGCTGGCAGCACTCCCCTTGCTCAACCTGCTGCCGGATGAGCATCCGCTGCATGTCTCGGACTTCCTGGTCAGCATCATCGGCAAGTGGATTTGCTACGCCATCCTGGCCTTGGCGCTCGACCTCGCCTGGGGTTATGCGGGGATTCTTTCGCTGGGGCATGGCGCGTTTTTCGCCCTTGGGGGCTACGCGATCGGCATGCATCTGATGCGGCTGATCGGGCCCCGCGGCGTCTATGGGCATCCGGTGCTGCCGGATTTCATGGTCTTTCTCGGCTATACCGAATTGCCCTGGTATTGGCTGGGTTTTGACTGGTTCATCTTCGCCTTCGCCATGGCGCTGATCGTGCCGGGGCTGCTGGCCGGGATTGTCGGCTATCTGGCGTTTCGCAGCCGCATCACAGGCGTCTATCTCTCCATCATCACCCAGGCGCTGACCTATGCGCTGATGCTGGCCTTCTTCCGCAACGACATGGGCTTTGGCGGCAATAACGGCTTCACCGATTTCAAGGAATTGCTGGGCATGCCGCTGAACAGCGGGCATACGCGGGCCATCCTGTTCTACGCCTCGCTCGTGTCGCTGATCCTGGTCTTCCTGGCCTGCGGTGCGCTGACCCGCACCAAATATGGCCGCGTGCTGACCGCCATCCGCGATGCCGAAAGCCGGGTGCGTTTCCTGGGCTATGACACCACGCAGCACAAGCTCTTCGTCTTCGTGCTCTCGGCGATGATCGCAGGCCTGGCCGGCGCGCTTTATGTGCCGCAGGTGGGCATCATCAATCCTGGCGAATTCAGCCCCGGCAATTCCATTGAGGCGGTGGTCTGGGTCGCCTTTGGCGGGCGCGGCACGCTGGTGGGGGCGGTGCTGGGAGCCTTCTCGGTCAATGCGCTGAAGACCTGGCTCACCTCGGTCGCGCCCGATCTCTGGCTGATCGTGCTCGGCTGCCTTTTCATCGCCGTGCCGCTGCTGCTGCCAAAAGGGCTGATCGGCCTGATCCGCCGCAAGGGGGGCAAGCCATGAACACGCTGCCGGAAGGCGATTCCACGACGGGGCTTTATCTGGACGGCGTCAGCGTCGTGTTTGACGGATTTCGGGCGCTGAACAACCTCTCGCTGATTGTGGAACCGGGCGAACTCCGCGCCGTGATCGGCCCCAATGGCGCCGGCAAGACCACGATGATGGACGTCATCACCGGCAAGACGCGCCCCGGCCAGGGCATCGTCCGCTTTGGCGGGCGCGATCTGACGCGGATGGATGAGGCCGCCATCGCCAATCTCGGCATTGGCCGCAAATTCCAGAAGCCCACGGTGTTCGATGCGCTGACCGTCTTCGAGAATCTGGAACTCGCCCTCAAGGCCCCGCGCGGCCCCATCGCCTGCCTGCGCTGGGTGCTGAAGGGGGAGGCGCGGACGCGCATCGAGCGCACGCTGGAGGAGATCGGCCTCACCCAGCGCGCGCAGGACCTCTCGGGGCTGCTGAGCCATGGCCAGCGGCAATGGCTGGAGATCGGCATGCTGCTGATGCAGGACCCCCAATTGCTGCTCGTGGATGAACCCGTGGCCGGCATGACCGATCACGAGACCGAGCAGACGGCGGCCCTGCTGGTCGGCATCGCGGGCACGCGCAGTGTGGTCGTGGTGGAGCATGATCTGGAGTTCGTGAAGGCGCTGGGCAGCCGTGTCACGGTGCTGCATGAGGGCAGCGTGCTCTCGGAGGGGTCCATCACCCATGTGCAGAATGACCCGCGCGTGATCGAAGTGTATCTGGGGCGTTAGCGGAACATGCTCCAAGTCACCGACATTGACCTCTCCTACGGCGCCAGCCGCTGCCTGCGCGGGGTCTCACTCTCGGTCGGGCCGGGGCAGGTGGCGGCGGTGCTGGGGCGCAATGGCGTGGGCAAATCCTCGCTGCTGCGTTCCATCATGGGGCTGGAGAAGATCCAGGGCGGCTCCATCCTGTGGGAAGGCAGGGAAATGCGCGGCCTGGGCCCTGCCGAGCGCGCGCGCGCCGGCATCGGCTATGTGCCACAGGGGCGCGAGATTTTCCCATTCCTCACCGTGCAGGAAAACCTGGAGACGGCGCTGGCCGCCGCCCCGCGCGGCAGCAGCGTGCCGGACGAGGTCTTCGACCTGTTTCCCATCCTGCGCCAATTCCTGCGCCGGCGTGGCGGCGATCTCTCCGGCGGGCAGCAGCAGCAATTGGCGATCGGCCGCGCACTCACCGCGCGCCCGCGCCTGCTGATCCTGGATGAACCGACCGAGGGCATTCAGCCCAATGTCATCAAGGACATCGCGAAGGTGATCCATCACCTGGCGCGGGACCGCAACTTCGCCATCGTGCTGGTGGAG
>CANHTE010000356.1 GCA_947462945.1 Acetobacteraceae bacterium | reverse complement strand
CCGCCATCCCGCTGGTCACTGCCCACCTGGCGCAGGCTTGGCGCCTCCCGCAGCTGCGCCACGAGGCGGGGCGCCCATTCGCGCAGCTGGGCGGCGTCGGAATCGGTCAATGTGTATTGGAACTGGGTGCTGGTGACGCGCGCGCCGATCTGGATGTCCTGCACCGCCTGGATGCGGACCTCGACGCCGGGGATGGCCTCCAGCCGCGGCAGCATCCGGGCGGCGATTTGCTGCGCGGTGGCGCCGCGCTCGGCGCGCGGGCGCAGGATGGCGGTGATGCGGCCGGTGTTTTGCGCCGCATTCACTGTGCCCGCGCCCGCGATGGAGGTGACGCCCGTCACGTCCGGGTCCTGCCGCACCGCCGCCGCCACCTGTTGCTGCAACACGGTCAACCGCGCGAAGGAGGCATCCTCCGGCCCCTCGGTCGTGATCACCAGCAAGCCGGTATCCTGCGCGGGAAGGAACCCCTTGGGCATGACGACATAGAGCGCCACGGTGCCGGCCAGGGTGGCTGCCGTCAGCAGCAGCATCAGCCCTTCATGGCGCAGCACCCAGCGCAGGCTGCGGGCATAGTGGCCCAGCATCCATTCGAAGCCGCGCTCCGCCTGGCGCGCCACCCAGCCTGGGTTGTCCTGCCCGGCAGGGCGCAGCAGGCGGCCGGTCATCATCGGCGTCAGCGTCAGCGAGACGAACATGGAGACGATGACCGCGATGGTCAGCGTCAGCGCGAATTCCTGGAACAGCCGCCCCACCACGCCGCTCATGAACAGCAGCGGGATGAACACCGCGATGAGCGATACGGTGAGTGAGACGATGGTGAAGCCAATCTGCCTGGCGCCCTTATAGGCGGCGACCAAGGGTTTCTCGCCCTCCTCGATCAGGCGGACGATGTTCTCGATCATCACGATCGCATCATCCACCACGAAGCCCGTGGCGATGGTCAGCGCCATGAGCGAGAGATTATCCATCGAGAAGCCGAACAGCCACATCACGCCGAAGGTGCCGATGATGGAGAGCGGCAGCGCCACCCCCGGCACCAGCGTCGCCCGCCCCGTGCGCAGAAACAGGAAGATGACGGCGACCACGAGCACGACCGAAAGCACCAGCGTGAACTGCACCTCATGCACCGAAGCGCGGATGGTCTCCGTCCGGTCCGAGACCACGGTGAGGATGACGCCCGGCGGCAAGGCCCCTTGCAGCCCCTGCAACTGCGCCCGAACCCGGTCCACCGTCTCCACGATATTGGCCCCGGGCTGGCGCTGCACATCCAGCAGCACGGCCCGGTCCTCATTGAACCAGGCGGCGTTGAGCGTGTTCTCCAGGCCATCAATGGCGCCGCCCACATCGGCGATGCGCACCGGCGCGCCATTGCGCCAGGCGATCACCAGATTGGCAAAGCCCTCGGCCGAGGTGATCTGGTCATTGGCCATGACCGAGGAAGATTGCCGTGGCCCGTCCAGCGCGCCCTTCGGCCCGGCCTGATTGCCGCCGACCACGGCGCTGCGAATATCCTCCAGCGAGAGCCCATAGGCCGCCAGCCGGCGCGGATCGGCCTGGATGCGCACGGCCGGCCGCATATTGCCCTGCACCGTGACGCGCCCCACGCCACTGACCTGCGCCAGCCGCTGGGCCAGCAGCGTATCCGCGATGTCGGACAGGCTGTGGATGGGCCGCGTCTGGGAGGTCAGCGCCAGGGTCAAAATCGGCGGGTCGGCCGGGTTCACCTTGGCATAGGTGGGCGGATAGGGCAGGTTCAGCGGCAGCGTGCCGCGCGCGGCATTGATCGCGGCCTGCACATCCTGGGCGGCGTCATCAATGTCGCGACCCAGATTGAATTGCAGCGTGATGCGCGAGGTGCCGGGGCTGCTGATCGAGATCAGGTCCGCCAGGCCCGCGATCTGCGCCAATTGCCGCTCCAGCGAGGCGGTGATCTGCACCGCCACCGTCTCGGGCGAGGCGCCGGGCAATTGCGTCGTCACCTCGATGGTGGGGAAATCCACCTCCGGCAGGGCCGAGACCGGCAGGCGCATGTAGCCGAAGATGCCAATCAGCAGCACCGCCACCGCCAGCAATGAGGTGGCGACGGGCCGTCCGATGAAGGGTGCCGAAAAATTCACGGTGCAGCCGGCCCGCCCATCCGGCGCCGACGCGGCTCGCCAGCCGGCGGCACCACCGGATCAGCCACCACCACCTGACTGCCGGCGCTGAGGCGCAACCCGCCGGAGGTGACCACGCGCTCCCCCGCCTCCAGCCCGCGCGTCACCACCGCATCGGTGCTGGTCAGCAGGCCCAGGGTGACCGGGCGTTGCTCCACCGTGTTGTCGGCCCTGATGACAAAGGCATAGGCGCCGGCCGGCCCACGCTGCACGGCAACGAGCGGGATGGTCAGCACCTCACGCAGGGTCTCCACCAGCATGCGCACGTTCACGAAAGCGCCCGGCCAGAGCTGCCGCTCCGGATTGGGAAAAGTGGCCTTGAGGCGAATCGTGCCCGTGCTGGGGTCCACTGCGTTATCCGGCGTCAAAACCGTGCCGCTGGCGCGGGCCGAGCCATCGGCCGCCAGCACCTGCACGCTGACCGGCCCCGCATTCATGGCGCGCATGATGCGCGGCAATTCCTGCTGCGGCAGGGTGTAGAGCACCGAGATCGGGTCCACCTGCGCCACCACGACCAGGCCATTGGCATCGCCCGCGCGAACGATATTGCCCTGGTCCACCTGGCGCAGCCCCACGCGCCCATCAATGGGGGACCGGATGGTGGTGAAGTCCAGTTGGATGCGGGCCGCCGCAATGGCCGCCTCATCCGCCTGCACCAGCGCCTCATGCTGCGCCACCAAAGCGCGCTGCGTATCCAGCTGCTGGCGAGAGGCGCCATTGCTGCGCAGCAGCGTGGCGTAGCGTTCCAGGTCGAGCCTGGAATTGGCCAGCACCGCCGCATCCTGTGCCCGCTTTGCCTCGGCCTGGGCGAGAGCGGCGGCGTAGCTGCGCGGGTCAATCCGCGCCAGCACATCGCCCCGGCGCACCTCCTGCCCCTCGGTGAAGGCGACTTCGACGAGGATGCCATCCACCTGCGAGCGGATGGTGATGGTGTTCAGCGCCTGCACCGTGCCCAGCGCGTCCAGCTGCACCGGAATATCCTTGCGCAGCGCGGCTGCGGCGGTGACCGGGATGGCGCCCCCAAAGCGGCGGCCGGCCGGCGCACTGGGTGCCGGCTGCGTGATGAAGCGGGCCGAGATTTGCGGCCAGTACCACCAGATGGCCCCGCCCCCCGCGGCCAGCAGCAGCAGAAAAATCAGCCAGCCCCGGCCACGCCGCCGGGTGGCGGGCGCTGGCGTGGCCAGGGGCGGTTGAAGCTGGGGCTCGATGGGCTG
>CANHTE010000355.1 GCA_947462945.1 Acetobacteraceae bacterium | reverse complement strand
GACAGCGTGATCATGGCGTTGAGCCTCCAGGCGGGATGATTGCTGGGCTGTCATATGCGCGGGGTCTCGTTGGCCCGCAAGCGAGCTGCCGGCAGCGGCATGCCCCGCCAGGCCCGCCATGCCCTAAATCCGGGCAGGCGTGACAGTCTGCGCCCGGTTTCACGCCAGCGCGGCGGGCGGGGCGTGGCTGCCGCAGGGTGTTTCGGCTGGCGCAAGCTTTGCTAGGCCGGGGGCATCCATGCCAGGAGGTAAACTTGTCCCATTTTTCTCGCCGCGGCCTTCCCTTGCTCGCGGCTTCGGTTTTTGTCGGCTCTCGGGCGGCGGTTGCGCAGACCATGCCGGCCGGCACGGTGCGAATCGTGGTTCCGTTCAACCCGGGCGGCATCAGTGACATCCTGGCGCGCAGCCTGGCCCAGCAGATGACCATTTCCCTGGGCAGTTCCGTGGTGGTGGAAAACCGCGCGGGGGCCAATGGCAGCATCGGCGCCGGCGTCGTTGCCCGCGCCACGGCCGATGGCACGACGCTGCTGCTGGGCGTGACGGACACCCATGCGGTGAACCCCGCCGCCATGCGCAACCTGACCTATGACGCCAATACGGATTTCGAGCCGATCAGCCTGCTGACGCGCGTCCCGCTGGCGCTGGCCGTGGGGCCCAGCCAGCGTGAGATCGCCGATCTGCGCGCCTTCATCGCCGCCGCCAAGGCCCGCCCCGGCGCGCTGACCTATTCCAGTTGGGGCGTTGGCAGCACATCGCAGATCGCCATGCTGCGCATTGGCCTGGCGGCCGGGGCGGAGCTGCTGCATGTGCCCTTCACGGGGGCGGCACCCGCCCAGCAGGCGCTGGCGGCCGGGCAGGTGGATGCGATGGTGATGCCGGCCGGCGCGGCCGAGGCCCTGGCACGGGATGGCCGGGTGCGGGTGCTGGCCACGCTTTCCCCCGCGCGGCTGCCGCTGCTGCCCAATGTGCCCACCTTGCAGGAGCAGGGGGTGCAGCTTTCCACCAGCATCATCCAGGCGATCTTCGCGCCCGGCCGGACGCCGGCCCCCATCGTGGCGCGGCTCAATCAGGCGATGGCCACGGCGATGGCCACGCCCGCGATGATCGACGTGTTCCGCGCCCAGGCGGCCGTGCCCGAACACACCACGCCGCAAGCGCTGACCGCCCTGGTGCGGGTCGAGCAGGAGGCCTGGGGCTCGGTCGTGCGCAGCGAAAACATCCGGCTGGACTGAGCCAGCGCCAAGCCGGCCCTAGACCACGCGGCGTTCACTCCGCGTGGTCTAGCCATTGCTGAGAGGATGATTCAGCGTTTTCGGCGATTCCGCCTCAACGCATCATGCTCTATGGCGCCAGCCAGGGGCCGAAGGCGTGGCGCAATTCTTCCATGGCGCGGGGCTGAAGCGGGGGGGCGGCGCCGCGCCGGGCCTCCAGCAGCGCCCGCAGCGCCAGGGCGCGCGCATCATTCGGCGCGCGGCGCAGCGCCTCGGCCAGGTCATGCGCGGCTGCCGCATCGTCATGCGCCAGCAGGGCCAGGCCGGCGCGGGCGGTGTGGGGCAGGGGATCATTCGGGCCGGCGGCGGCGATGGCAGCGGCGAGGGTGGTTTGTGCTGCCTGGATTTCGCCCAGGCGATGCAGGGTCAAAGCGCGTTCGGCCAGGATGTCGGCCCGGCCCGGTGCTTCGCGCAGGGCCTGGTCATAATCGCGCAGGGCTGCGCCGAATTCATCCAGCGCGCGCCAGGCATTGCCGCGCGCCATCAGCGCCGATGGATCAGCCAGGGCCGGCGCCGTGATGAGCAGCCCGGCCAGGATCAGCGCCCGCATGGGCAAGCATCCCTGTGTTTTGCGGGGGATCATGCCGGGTGGCGCCTCAGCCCCGCAAGGCAATCGCGATACCCAGCGCCAGCAGGCCCGTGAAGAAGACGCGGCGGAACATCGCCTCCGAGAGGCGGCCACGCAGCCTGGCGCCCAGCGCCTGCCCGGCCAGCGCCGGCAGCAGCGCGAGGGCCGAGGCCGCCAGCATGCGCCCTTCCAGCGCGCCCGCCCCACCCAGCAGCGCCCCCAGCGCCAATGTGGAGACCAGGAAAGCCAGGCCCAGCGCGCGCACCAGCTCCTCACGCGCCAGGCCAATGCCTTGCAGCCAAGGCACGGCGGGCAGGACGAAGACGCCCGTTGCCGCCGTCAAGGCGCCTGTTGCGGTGCCGATCAACGCGCCCCAGCGCTCCGGCCAGGCGGGCCGCCATGCGGTGAGGCCGAGCGCGCCATAGGCGGCCAGGGCCAGGCCCAGCAGCATGGTGCCATGGCGCCCGCCAAACCCGCCCCAAACAAGGCCCCCCAGCGCGGTGCCCAGCACCACGCCGGCCAGCATGGGCCAAAGCCGCCGTGCCAGCCGCAGCGCGCCCCGCGCGGGGGCGATCTGCACAAGGTTGGTGACGAAGCTGGGCAGCAGCAGCAGCGCCGCCGCCTCGGCCGGGCTGGCCAGAAGGCTCAGCAGCGCCATGGCGATGGTCGGCAGGCCGAGGCCGATCAGGCCCTTGCTGAAGCCGGCGAGGAGAAAGACCAGGGCCATGAGTGCAGAATCGAACATGGCCCGAGATTACCGGCCCGGGCCCTTCGATGCTTCGCCAAAGCCCGAAGCGGGGCGGACCCAGCCGCAGGCGGTGAGACCTATGGCGGCGCGGCAGCGGGAGCGCGGGTGGTGACCTGGGAATTGATCTGGGGCGCGGCCGCTTGCGTCTTCAGCTTTCCGGCGACGCCTTCGACCATGGCCTCGATCACCGTGAAGACGACCTCAAGCGAGAAGCCGACGAAGAAGGCCGCCGCCGCGAGGGAGAGCGTGAAGCCCTGAAGATGGACCGTCTCATTCCCGGCCCAGATCACTCCCAGCAATCCGCCCAGCATGGTGGCCAGCAAAACCCGCAGCAAGGCGTGCGAACCGTCATGGAATTGGAGTGTCCAGTCGGAAAGCTTCTGGTCCAGCCGGCGCAGCACATAGGCACAGCCGCCGACGCAACCGAGCAAAAGCGGCAGGACAAAGCCGGTCAATATGGAGATGGCTCCGCCGGTCCTGATCTCCGTGCGCTTCCAATCCTCAACCATGTTGGTGTCCGATCTTGGGGGAACCGTGCAGGCCGCTCTCCCGTGGAGGCGGCGGCACAGCCAATCGCTGAAGGAGAACAGGAACATCGCGTGGGTCCGGTCATTCCATGCGGTTATTCGCAGGAAGATCATCTCCAATCGCAAGGCCGCCTGGTCGCGCTTGTTGCAAAGCACCGCGGCGCGAGCGCCGTCGGCGTTGCCACCGGCGGGTTGCAGGCCGGCCTCCATCTTGCCGTCCGGCTCCACCCGGCAAAAGGGGATGAAGACGCGCAATGGAAGGGTGGGACTG
>CANHTE010000354.1 GCA_947462945.1 Acetobacteraceae bacterium | reverse complement strand
GTTTGGAGTTGCCTTACCGTGCCTTGGGCCAACTGCTCTTAAGAAGCGGGGTCTGGGGCCCCGGCCCCAGCCGCCGGAGGCCCCTTTCCTTCCCCTGCAAAAATCCGTGCAATATCCGCCCGCGCCCGCGCCATCCGCTCCGCCAGGCTGGGCGCATCACGTCGCAGGATTTGCCGGATGAAGCGCGCATCCACCGCGTTCATCAGGCTGCGCTCCTCGATGCCGATGCCAGGCCAGAGCCGCACCAGGTTTTCCGCCAGGACGCGTTGCAGCAAATCCTGGTCATTGGGGGTGAAGCTCCAGCCTTCCGGGCTGTTCGCCAGCATCTCCTCCGTCACCTCGGCCATGAACAGCCGGTGCCATTCGGTCAGGATGAAACCTGTATCGGGATGCGCGAAGTTGAAGAAGACCACGCCGGCATTGATGTCGGAAAGCGCCTTGTTATGCCCCAAGACGCCCAGGATGGACCGATGTGCGCGGCTGCTCAGAAATCCATGCAGATCGAACGCCAGATCAGCGACATAGGCATCGGCATCCAGATAGAGCAGCCAGCCGCGAAATCCCGCATCCAGTCGGGCCTTCAGCAGGGGGATGCGGTTGAAGGTCGCCTGCCAGGGATGGTGCCCCCGCAGGACTCCAATATGCATGGCGTATTCAATGCCTTGCACCGCACAGAAGGCACGGTTTACATGGGCTGTCAGCTCCAGGAAGCCGCGATAAACCACCGGGTCGGCGGTTTGCAGCAGCAGGGGGCGCGTATCCTCGATCATTTGTATCGGGGCGGGTCCCGGAAGATTACGATGCCAGGCCGCGGCCAGGGCGGCAGTCGGACGCCGCGCATCCCAAATAAAGTCCTTTGCATGAAAAATAGATACAGCGCGCGGTGGTGGAGAGCGGATGGGTGACCAGGGCCGGATCCGGCAATCCGTTTTTCCGAGCGATGTCCTGCTAAGCGGCTCATTCAGCAGCGTGTCAGCTCTGCCGCGCCAGAGCGAAGCTGAGATGGCCGTGGCTCTCCAGCGTCAGGTAAACGTATTTCCAGCCATAATCGACGCAAAACTCATGACAAGCCTCAATGACACCATAAGGCCAGGGCGATATCACGTTCCCGTTACAATAATCATGGCCAAGAATTAGGCCATCCTTCTTCACCTTAGCGTGGCAAATACGCAATTCCTGTGCCGTCGTGTGATAGGAATGGTCAGTATCAATATAGACCCAATCAAAGCTGGCATCCGGAAAGAGGGGAAGCACATCCACCGAGCGGCCCCGATTCACCACCAATTGCCCGGCTTCAAATTGACCGGCGAAATCAGCCTGGATTTTTTTGAGCCCTTCGGCGTAACGCGGCGAATCCCACATATCCACGAGGTGCAAGCGGTCGGGCTTGTTTCGTCGCAGGATTTGCCTTGTGAACTCGCCAAAGGCGACACCGATCTCAGCCGCGATGCCACCGCGCGGCAGCCGCTCCAGCAGGGCCTCACGATCAGGCACCACGCGGCAATCATGGGTATGCAGATCTAGCAGGCGCGTAACGGGCGCCCGGGCCTTGATGGCGCGACGCTCATCCGGCGTGGACATCGGCTTCCCTATAATATGCCTTGGAAGACAAATAGATCGTTCCTCTCCCCGCGAAAAGGGGGAGGCCGCCTCATCCCTTGCTGACCGGCCTTCCCTCGATCCGGTAGGCGGGATCGTTATGGCCAGGGACAGCGGCATGGCCGGGTGAGACGAGGCCACTCATCAGGGCTTCATCCTCCGCCGTGAAGGGGGCTTCCAGCGCCGCCAGATAATCAACCAGCTGCGCTTCCGTGCGCGGGCCGGCGATGGTGCCGGTGATGAGCGGATTGTGCAGCACCCATTGGATGGCGAGATGCGCGGCCGGCACGCCGCGCGCCGCCGCATGCTGCGCCAGGCGCTGCGCCAGCGCGATGGAAGCCGGGTGCCACTCCGCCTCCAGCATGCGCTTGTCACCCCGGCCGGCGCGGCTTTCGGGGGCGGGGGGCGCATCGGGCGTGTATTTCGCCGTCAGCACGCCACGCGCCAGCGGACTGTAGGGAACGATGCCCAGGCCGTAATGCGCGGCCACCGGCAGCACCTCCACCTCCACCATGCGGTTCAGCGCGTGATACAGCGGTTGCAGCACGATGGGCCGATCCACGCCCAGGCGGTCACAGGCCTCGCACAGGGCCGCGATGCGCCAGGCCCGGAAATTCGACAGACCGAAGGCGCGGATTTTGCCGGCGCGGATCAGGTCCCCCAGGGCCGCCACGGTGACCTCCAGCGGGGTGTCATGATCCTCGCGGTGCAGATAGAGCACGTCCAGGTAATCGGTGCCCAGGCGCTTCAGGCTGGCCTCGACCGCGCGCAGCATCCAGGCGCGGGACAAGCCCTTCTCATTGCGCCCGGAACCCATGGCATTGCCGAGCTTCGTGGCCAACACCCAATCCTGCCGCTGGCCCGCCAGCGCGGCGCCCACCACCTCCTCCGAGGCGCCGCGCGAATAGACGTCGGCGGTGTCGAGGAAATTGCAGCCGGCCGCCTTGGCGGTGGCGATCATGCGGGTGCTGGTCGCGGCGTCGGTCGCGCCGCCAAACATCATGCTGCCCAGGCAAAGCCGGCTGACGGTGACGCCACTGCGCCCAAGAACCCGGTATTCCATGCTGGCCTCATCCCTGACTGGATGCGCCCCAGGCTGAGGCAGGACGGCCAAGGCGGCAATGGGGCACTCAGGCCAGGATGATGTCTCGCTCGGCCAGCAGGGCGCCGCGTTCGATGCTTTCCGCCGGTTGGGGGCGCAGCAACACCATCTCCCGTGCCGCCGGGGAAAGCCGGTTGAACAGCCCATCCCGCGCGTTCAGGGCCTCACCCTCCAGATAAAGCTGGGTGATCAATTCAGGACGGCCGGGGGCCGAGACCAGCACATGGATATGCGGCGTGCGGCCGGGATAGACAGCCGGCCGGATGGTGCGAAAGGCGAAGCCGCCATCGCGTCCCGCCAGCATCCGGCCGCGCCCCTGGAAGGCTGAATCGCGGTCGGTCTCGCGGTCCCGCGGGTGGCGGTAGATGCCGCGCGCGTCGCATTGCCAGATCTCGATCCGCGCGCCGGATAGCGGCGTGCCGTCCAACGCCAGCAACCGGCCGCGCAAATGGGTGACAACGCCCTGGGCCTGTGCTGCCTCGCCCGTCACGCGGACCAGGTCGGCGTCGGCATCGCCGGACCAGTCGGTGGGATAAAAGGGGCCGGTCATCTGGCGTGGCGTGGCGCCGGGCGCTGGTGCCTGGGCCTGCGCGCAAGCCGGCGCCAGCAAAGCCAGGCTTCCGGTCAGGCTTCGGCGGCCGATCAGACGGGGCGTCTCTTGCATGCCCCGTTTGAGCCGGGCCGG
>CANHTE010000353.1 GCA_947462945.1 Acetobacteraceae bacterium | reverse complement strand
GGTGCCACGCTCGATGACCGTGACCTCGGCGCCCAGGCCCCGAAAGGCCTGCGCCATCTCGATGCCGATGGGCCCGCCCCCCAGAACCAGCAGATGGCCCGGCCGTTCCGTCAGTTCGAAAATCGTCTCATTGGTGAGGTGGGGCGTCTCGGCCAGGCCTGGCACCGGGGGAATGGCGGCCGAGGAGCCGGTGGCGATGACATAGCGCCGGGCGCGGATGTGCTGCGTGCCGGCCGCCACCTCATCCGGCCCGGTGAAGCGCGCGGCAGCCTGGATGACGGTGCAGCCCAGCCCCTCAAATCGCTCCACACTGTCATGCGGGGCGATGGCACCGATCACGCCTTGCACATGGGCGTGCACGCGGGCGAAATCCACCACCGGTTCTGGCAAATCCACGCCGAAGCGCGCCGCCCCGCGCGCCGATTGCGCCACATGCGCGGCCGCCAGCAGCGCCTTGGAGGGGACGCAGCCGGTGTTCAGGCAATCCCCCCCCATCCGGTGCTTTTCGATCAGAATGACCGAGGCACCCATCTGAACCGCGCCCGCCGCCAGCGACAGCCCGGCCGAACCCGCGCCGATCACGCAAAGATCCGCATGCAGGACGCCCTGGCGCAGCTTGGGCCGGCGGCCGGGGCGGGATGGGGTCGGGTGCATGCAAGGCCTTCATTGGGAATGCGACTGCTTCGTTCGCCCCATGGATATGGTTACGCCCGGCCCAAGCGTAACGAGCCCCTATCCCCCAGCGAGGATGTGCTCGGCCGCGAGGCGCCCCGAGAGGGCCGCCATCGGCACACCTGCACCGGGATGGGCGCTGCCGCTCGCCACGTAAAGCCCGGGCAGCTTCGTTTGCGTGCCGGGGCGGGCGAAGGTGGCGGACCATCCATGCACCGCCTGGCCGTAAAGCCCCCCGCCCGTGGCTGGGAACAGCGCCTCAAAGCCGGTGGGGGTGGTGAGGATTTCGGTCTCGGCGCTGCGCTCGATGGTGAGGCCGGCGCGTTCCAGCAGGGCAAAGGTGGCGGCTTCGGCCTCGGCCAGGGCCGCAGCGGAAATGGGGCGGTAATCGCCGCGCGCGGGCGCGTTGATCAGGCAGAGCAGGCGTTCCGGCCCGTCCAGCGCCGTATCATCATCACCGCGATCCTGGGCGCAGACATAGACGGTGGGCGTGGAGGGCAGCCGCCCCAACTCGTTCAACTCATTGAATTCGCGCGTGTAGTTATCCGAGAAGAAGACATTGTGCCGCACCAGGGGAAAGCCCCGCGTCCGCGCATGCATGGCCCAGGTGACGGCCGAGAGCGAGCGCCGGGCGCGGGGCAGGGCAGCGACGGCGCCGCTGGCGGCCGCGCCAAAACGCCCGGCCCCCAAGGCCGCGACATCGCCATTGGAAATGATGCGGCCGGCCTCGATCACCTCGCCATCGGCCAGGCGCACCCCGGCGGCGCGGCCGTTTTTCACCAGGATCTCGGTCACATCGGCCTGATAGCGGAAGCTGGCGCCCTTGGCGGTGGCCAGCGCCTCAAAGGCGCGGGCAACACGGTGCATCCCGCCTTCCACCAGCCAGACGCCCTCCTGCTCGACATGGGCGATGAGCATGAGTGTGGCCGGCGCCAGAAAGGGCGAGGAGCCGACATAGGTGGCATAGCGGCCGAATAACTGCCGCAGGCGTGGGTCCTGGAAATGCTCGCCCAGGGCGTTCCACAAGGTGGTGAAGGGCGAGGTGGCCAGCAGCCGCCCCATCCCTCCAATCCCGGCCCGCGAAACCAGCGCGATGGGTGAGGGGCGGGAGGCACGGATGAAAGGGGCCTCCAGCGCAGCGAAGGTCTTTTTCGCCCGTGCCACGAAGGCGAGGTAGCCGCGCGACTCGGCCGCGCCGGCAAAGGCGCCGATGGCATCGGCCGAGCGTTGGATATCGGCAAACAGGTCCAGCCGGCCAGGCTTGCCATCCCAGGCATGGCGCGCCAGGACCTCGACCGGTTGCAGCTTCAGGTGATCCGCGAGGCTGGTGCCGCAGGCGGCAAAAATTTCGTCAAACACCCAGCGCATGGTGAAGACGGTGGGGCCGCCATCAATCCGCGCCTCACCGATGGGCAAATGGCGCATCTTGCCGCCCGGCGTGGGCTGGCGTTCCAGCACCGTGACGTCGTGGCCGCGTGCCGCCAGCATGGCCGCGGCACTGAGGCCGGCAATGCCGGCCCCGATGATCAGAACCCTGTCAGTCAAAGGCTCAGGCAAACACGTCCGCCGGGGATTCCACCAGCATTTCCTCCCCCAAGGCGCGGCCGATGCGCTCGGCATCGCAGGCATCGCCCGTGATGGTGCGGCGCAGGACGAAGCTGCCATCGGCCCGCGCGATCAGGCCGGTCAGGCGAATCTGCCCGCCCTCGATCAGCGTGGCGTGGCCCCCGATGGGCGTCCGGCAGGAGCCGTCCAGCGCGCCGAGAAAAGCCCTTTCGCAAAGGCTCACGGGGCGGGAGAGGGGGTCGCAAATGGCGGAAAGCAGCTCATGCAGTTCCACATCAGCGGCCCGGACAGTAACGCCGATGATGCCCTGGCAGGCAGCCGGCACCATGTCATCCTCATCCAGCACCACACCGGCATGGTGCTCCAGCCCCAGGCGCTTCAGTCCGGCCAGCGCCAGCAGCGAGGCATCGAACTCCCCGGTCGCGACGCGTGAGAGGCGCGTCTGCACATTGCCGCGAATCACCTCGCAACGCAGATCGGGCCGGGCGTACAAAAGCTGCGCCTGGCGGCGGACCGAGGCGGTGCCGATCAGCGCGCCCTTCGGCAGCGCGGCATAGGGGTCCGTCGTCGCGTGGTGCGCCGCGCTGGTGAAGCCGCGACGATCCCGGAAGGCGCTGCGATGGCAGGCATCGCCCAGCACGATGGCGTCGCGCGGGTCTTCGCGGCGCAGGGTGCAGGCCAGCACGACGCCTGGCGGCAACTCCGTTTCCAGGTCCTTCAGCGAATGCACCGCGAAATCCACGCGGCCATCCAGCAGCGCCTCATGAATTTCCTTGGCGAACAGGCCCTTGCCGCCGATTTCCGCCAGCCGGCGATCCTGCACGCGGTCCCCCGCCGTGCTGATCTCATGCTCCTCGAAGGCGTCCACTTCGCGCAGCAGCGGGCAGACGGCGCGGATCAGATCGAGGAAGTGGCGCGTCTGATACAGCGCCAGGGGCGAGCCGCGGGTGCCCACGCGCATCGGCAGGGAAGGGCCGTGATGGCGCTTGGCGCGGGCCCGGGCGTGGTGGGGGTTTGCGAGGTCCATTATGCGCGCGCCAATCCGAGAAGGTGTGCCATGTCCTTGAAGAAGATCTTGATGTGCGCCAGCGGGTCCTTCCGGACCAGTTCCTTGTTCATGTAGGATTCCCACGTCAGGCGCTGGACATCCTTGTCCAT
>CANHTE010000352.1 GCA_947462945.1 Acetobacteraceae bacterium | reverse complement strand
GTAGGTGACGGTGCCCTTCAGCGCTTCTTCGGTCAGGGCCTTGATCAGGTCCTGGGCGCGGTCCTTTTCGGTCTGGCGCGTGGCGCCGATCACCTGGTCCAGGAAGGAGACGCCGCCCTCTTCCGTCGTGGTCGTGCCGGCTGCGCCGGGTTGGGCCTGGGTTCCGCTCATGTGATCAGGCCTCCGGCTTGCCAAGGCCGAGCTGGTCCGAGAGGGACTTCAGCTTGGCTTCATCCTGCAACACCTCATCGAGCAGTTCTTCGAGCTTTTCGGAGTTGTCCACCTTGCTCATCAGGTCACGAAGCTTCGAGCGGGTGTCCATCAGCGCCTTCAGCGCGGGCACCTGCTCGGCCACCTTGGCCGGTTCGAAATCCTCCATGGAGCGGAACTTCAGGTTCACGCCCATCTCGCTGCCGTCACCGGCGAGCGTATTCTCGACCTTCATGTTCAGGCCGGGTGCGACGCGCGCCATCACGTCATTGAAATTGTCGCGGTCGATCTGGGTGAACTTGCGCTCCGCCAGGGGCTTCAGCGGCTCGGAGGGGTCACCAGCGAAATCGCCCATGACACCAACGATGAAGGGCAATTCGCGCTCGATCGCGGCGCCCTCGGTTTCGACATCATAGGTGATGTGGACGCGCGGCTTGCGCACGCGGTTGAGCTTGTCATGGACACTGGCCATTACGTCTCCTTGGGCGCGCGCCGCGCCGTTTTCCGATCAACTCTAACGCGAGGATGCGCCAGACCCACGCAAACGCCAAGAGCCTAGTTCAGTCCGAATGGCAACATCAACGACGCCGTGACGACGCTTCCTGGCATGAATCCATGCCCTTCATTCCTGCTGCTCCATGGCCTGGGGACGGATGCCGAGCGCGGTCAGCATCGCGCTGCGCGCGCTGTCATCCTGGAGCACCTCCGCCAGCAATTCGGGCAGGCTCAGGCGGCCGCGCCGGGCGGCGTCCGCCAGCGTATAGGCGAGGAACGAGTGCGGCTCGGTCTTCTGGAAGAAGGCCGCCAATTGTTCCAGCGTGCGCAGCGCCTGCTCACGCCCGGCCGGGTTGAAGGCAGGAGCGCCCCCGCCCACGGCAGAGGACTGGCCCTGCGCCGAGCCCTCCGCCTCGTCTTCCACCCCCAGGGCGTCGCCCGCTTCGTCGGGCGAGCCACCCAGGCGCTTGGCCACTTCCACCATGCGGTCCAGCACCTCCCCCACGCGGCGCGTGGGCGGGCCGTAACTGCCGAAACGCGCGTCGCACTGATCCTGGAACGCTTGCCATGCCGCGCGTGCCTCCCCCGCCAGGCGGGTCGCCGCTACCAGCCGAGCACGGTCGAATTTCGCTTCGGTTTCAATCGTTTCGAGCACCAGCACGCCTTGGGCGTAGCGCGCCTCCCGCCGGGCCTCATCCCCCAGCCCGGCGGTTTCCTCGGCCGCCTCGTATTGATACAGGCTCAGGCTTTCACCCGAGGGGCGGCGGAACAAGGACGCGCGACGCAGCGCCTGCATCACCGTCCCATCACTATCCCCCCCCGCAAGGCCGCCAAGCGGGGCGGAGCGCCCTTCCAGCCGCTCATCCTCGGTGCCTTCCTCATCGGGCTGGGGGAAGCCGACATCCCAATGCTGTTCCAGCAGCCCGGTCAGCAGCTGTGCCGAGACGGTGAGGCCAGCCAACCCTTCCATGCGGACCAGCGCCTCGGTCAGCCAGGCGGCGATCTCAAAATCCTTGCTCTTCTCGCCCAACGCCTCATTGGCCAGACGGCGGACCTGGCGCCAGCCATCGGCGACGGAGGCCTCGCCTTCGCCTTCACTGTCGCGCGCGCGCTCCTCTGCCCGCGCTTCGGACCTGGCGTCGCGCAGCTTCTGGTAGATGGAGCTGGGGGAGTAATCCAGCCGCAAATCTTCGCCGCCCCCGGAATCACCAATGGGCGCCAGCAGACTCTCCAGATCCAGTATGTCATCCGCCATCCGAATATCCCTCGCGCCCATGCCGCCCGGCATCGCCCCGCCGGCGAGCAGCATGTTAGAGCAGGTTGCGTGCCCTTTGGAACGCCCAGGCAAGCCGCGATGCGCCCGGCGTGAATTCCGGGAGGAAGTCGCTGCGCCTTTACAAGAATGCCGATGGATACACTCCAGGGATGGCATCTTCACGCGAAGCGGAAGTCTTGATTCGTCTCTGGACAATCTGACGGCCTGACGCCTAGCCTCCGACCCAGTCAAAGCTGCCCGTCAGGCGGCATGCAGGAGGTGCCAGCTTCATGGTGGCGATTGATCTGAAGTCCCTTGTCGCACGGATGACCGAGCTGGGTCGCCGCCAATTGGAAGCCGCCGCCGGGCTGACGCTGTCACGCAGCCACTACAATGTTGAGATCGAGCATCTCCTCGTGAAGCTGATCGAGACGCCGGGCTCCGACGTCTCGATGATCCTGAAGCAGGCGGGTATTGATGCGGGCCGTGTCCTCAGCGAATTGACGCGCGCCCTCGACAAGATGCGCACCGGCAATGCGCGCGCCCCTGCCCTTTCGCCCGATATCGTCACCTGGCTGCGTGAGGCCTGGCTGATCGCGAGCCTGGAAGCGAACCAGGGCAAAATCCGGACGGGCCATATGCTGGCCGCGCTGATCAGTGACGAAGCCCTGGCCCGCACCGTGAAGGAGAGCGCGCCCACGCTGCTCAACATCCCCACCGATGCGCTGCGCAAAAACCTCGAAGCCCTGACCAAGGGCAGTGAGGAGGAAGCCCAGGCCGCCATCGCCGCACCGCCCGGCGCCAGCACCGGCAGGGCAACGGAAGGCGCCCCGCGCGCCGGCGGCCCGCTGGAGCAATTCTGCAATGACCTGACCGCGCAGGCGCGCGCAGGAAAGATTGACCCGATCCTCGGCCGCGATGCCGAGATCCGGCAGATGATCGATATCCTCACGCGGCGCCGGCAGAACAACCCGATCCTCACGGGCGAGGCGGGCGTGGGCAAGACGGCCGTGGTGGAGGGCCTCGCTTTGCGCATCGCCTCGGGCGATGTGCCGGAAGCGCTGTCCAAGGTGCGGCTGATGTCACTCGATCTCGGCATGCTGCAGGCCGGCGCCGGCGTGAAGGGCGAGTTCGAAAATCGCCTCAAGGGCGTGATCGATGGCGCCAAATCCTCGCCGCAGCCGGTGGTGATGTTCATCGACGAAGCCCATACGCTGATCGGCGCGGGCGGCGCTGCCGGCCAGAATGACGCGGCCAATCTGCTGAAGCCCGCGCTCGCTCGCGGCGAGATGCGCTGCGTCGCGGCCACCACCTGGGCCGAGTACAAGAAGTACTTCGAGAAGGACGCCGCCCTCACCCGCCGCTTCCAGGTGGTGAAGGTGGAAGAACCCTCGCTGCCGCTGGCCAATGCCATGCTGCGCGGCCTGGTCGCCACGCTG
>CANHTE010000351.1 GCA_947462945.1 Acetobacteraceae bacterium | reverse complement strand
GGGGGGCGGGTCAGAGCCTCGGCCAGCAGGTCAAAGACGAGGCGCATGCTTCGGCTGGCGTGCAATTCCCGATGCGCGGCCAGATACTTCGGAAAGTGAATGCCGGGCGCGGCCGGCAGCACACGGCGGACCAGGGGTTCGGCATCGCCCACCGCTTCGGTCATCAGCCCGATGCCGGCGCCGCGCTTCACATATTCCCACTGCACCAGGTGGTTTTCGGAGGTGATGGGGAAATGCGCGGGCGTCAGCGCGTAGCCCTTGGCCTGCAGGGCCGCCGCCATCGCCTCCCGCGGGGGAAAGCCGATGAAGCTGGCGCGCGCCATCTCGGCCGGGCTTTGCGGCTCACCGATGGAGCGCAGATAGGCGGGTGTGGCGTAGAAGTTCCCCACATCGTCGCGCAGCTTGCGCACCACCAGCTCAGGCTGGGTGGAGGCATAGTTGCGGATGGCGATATCCGCCTCGCGCCGCAGCAGGTCGGTCGGGGTGTTTTCCGCCACGATCTCCACCTCGATGCCGGGATATTGGGCACGCAATCGCAGGATGATGGGCGGCAGAAGATGCGCCGCATAGACATGCGTGCTGGTGATGCGAATGCCGCCCGCGATGCTCTCCGACTGCCCGGCGGCGGCGCGGGAGAAGCGTGTGCCGGCCTCGGCCATGCCGTGGAGGTGCTGCCGCAGCGCTTCACCACCCGGGGTCAGGCGCAGGCCGCGCCCGACACGCTCGAACAGCACCACGCGCAGCGCCTGCTCCAGCGCCGCCACTTGGCGCCCCAGCGTGGGTTGGGTGACGCCGAGCACGCGGGCAGCAGCCGAAAGAGAACCCTCCTCCGCCGTGGCGAGGAAGGCGCGGGCATGGTTCCAGTCGAAGCGCAGTGAGGGCCAATCCATGCAGAATTGTATGGAATCTATCCAGGTTTCCGCAATATCTCTTTGAGAACTGCATGGGTAACTCGGGCTGCACCCTTCAGGAGAGACCCGATGCAAGCCGTCCTCTGGCGCCGCTATGGCCCGCCCGAAAGCCTCACCTTGGGTGAGGTGCCGATGCCTCACCCGGGGCAGGGCGAAATCCGCATCCGCGTCCATGCCACCACCGTCACCTCGGGCGATGCGCGGCTGCGTGGCTGCCGTGGGGCGGGGCTGTTCTGGTTGCCGCTGCGTCTGGCCTTCGGATTGTTCCAGCCGCGCCATCCGATTCCCGGGATGGAATTCGCGGGCGAGGTGGAGGCGCTTGGTCCCGGCGTCACCTCCTTTGCCCTGGGCGAGCGCGTCTTCGGCCTGGCCCCGCGCGGCGCCCATGCGGAATACCTGACCATGCCGGCCGATGGCTGCGTCGCGCGGCAGCCCACCACCCTCACCCACGCCGAAGCCGCCGCCCTGCCTTTCGGGGCGCTGACTGCGCTGATCTTCCTCCGGGATGTCGCGCAAATCCGGACGGGCGAGCGGCTTTTGGTCCATGGCGCGGCCGGTGCCGTGGGGGTGCATGTGGTGCAACTCGCCCGGTATTTCGGCCTGGAGGTCACGGCGGTGGCCAGTGCGCGCCATGCGGCGCTGCTGCGCGGCCTGGGCGCGGCGCATGTGCTGGACCGCGCGACGCAGGATTTCACCCTGGGCGAGAGAAGGCATGATGTGGTGCTGGATGCGGTGGGCGGCACAAGCCCCCAGCGCGCGCGGCGGGTGCTGGCACCGCGCGGGCGGCATGTCTTCGTCAATTTCGGCGCGCGGGAATTGGCGCAAATGCTCTGGACCCGGCTGCGCCCCGGGCCGCGCGTTCTTTGCGGCTATGCCGGTGGCAGCCAGGCCGATCTGCTGACTTTGCGCGACCTGGCCGAGGCCGGAGCTTTGCGCCCCGTGATCGGCCAGGAAATGCCCCTGGCCCGGATCGCTGAGGCCCATGCTTTGGTCGATTCAGGGCAGAAGTGCGGCGCGCTGGTGCTCCGGGTGGTGCCGCCGGTTATTCCGGCGTGATGCCCGCCCCGCGCATCACGCCGGCATAGCGCGCCATGTCACTGCGGACAAAGCCCATGATCTGCTCCGGCGTCTGCAATTCGGGCATGCCGATGACGGCCTGTTCGGCCAGGCGCTGGGCCGCCTGGCGCTGCGCCGTGGCATAGGCGGCATTCAGCGCGGCCACGATATGCGGCGGCGTGCGGGCGGGCGCCATGGCGATGATCCAGGCATCCACCGCGAATTCCGGCATGCCCAATTCGGCGGCCGAAGGCACTTCCGGCAGGGTGGGCGCACGCTGGGCGCCCGCCACCACCAGGGCGCGTACATTGCCGCCACGCACATGCCCCAGCGCCGAGGCGATGGGGTCCACCGTGAAGATCGCATCGCCCGTGATGACGCCCTGCATGGCCGGCCCGCCGCCGCGATAATGCACCGGCGCAATGTCGAGCTGATTGACCGCGCGGAACATCTCGCCCCCCAGATGCACGGCGGTGCCGATCCCGGCCGAGGCGAAGTGGTAGCGGCCCGGATTGGCCCGGATCAGGGCCACAAGCTCGGCCAGATTGCTGACGGGAAGGCGCGGATTGATGCAGAGCACCTGCGGCACGCGGCCGATCATGCTGACCCCCGCGAAATCCGCCACAGGATCAAAGGGCATGCGCGCCACCAGCGCAGGGGCAATGGCGTGGCCATTGCTATGGACGATGATGGTGTGGCCATCGGGCGCCGCCTTGGCGACGAAATCCGTGCCGACCAGGCCCGCGGCGCCGCCCGGGCGGTTCTCCACCACCAGCGGCTGACCCAGGATTTGCGCCACCGGCTCCGCCATGATGCGCGCCACCACATCGGTGGTGCCACCCGGCGCAAATGGGACCACGACGCGGATCGGGCGCTCAGGCCGCCAGCTGGCTTGTGCGGCGGCTGCGAAAGGCATGAGGCCGGCCGAGGCCAGCAGAGTTCTGCGCTGCATGAAAATCTCCCCGAGGCATGCCCCGTCACGCGGGGCTTGCTCTCAGATTGACGGTTTCAGCCGCGCTGGGGAAGGGGCGGGCCATGGCCCGCCCGGGATCATCCGATTCAGCCGATACGAATCAGGGGCTCGGGCGCTTCGCGGTATTCGCCATGGGCCGCGCTGCCACTCATGAAGCGGTGCACATCCTCATAGACCATTTCAATGCCGATATAGACGATCAGCGCCACCCCGATATAGGCCACCACCGGGAAGCTCTCCAGCAGGCGGGCGATCAGCGTTGCGGCCACGCCCATCAGCAGGATGGAGATCACCAGGCCAATGATGAGCATCGACATGTTGCCATGGGCGGCGCCCGCCACGGCCAGCACATTGTCCAGGCTCATGGAGACATCGGCGATGACGATCTGCCGCAGCGCCACGGCCATGGTCTTGGGCGCGGCTTCCGTGTCATGGCCGGCGGCCTCGTCCTTGTCCTTCTGG
>CANHTE010000350.1 GCA_947462945.1 Acetobacteraceae bacterium | reverse complement strand
GGCAAGTCGAGCGCGGATGAAGCCGCGGAACTTGTCCCCGGCCCCTCTGGGGATGCGCGTCCACCCCGCAAGCGCAGCCTGCGGCGTGACGCGCAACGGCATGACGCCTCCTTTGAGAGCCTGCCGGCCTATCAGGACATCCTGCTGGACCGACAGATGGGGCCCGCCTTGGGCTTTGCCGACCCCTATTACCGGGTCCATGAAGTGCGCGCAGGCGTGACCACGCAGATCAACGGGCGCAGCCTCCAGAATTTTGCCAGCTACGATTATCTGGCCCTGAACGGACACCCAGAGGTGCTGGCGGCCCATACCGAGGCCGCCCTGCGCTATGGCACCAGCGTCTCCGCCAGCCGGATCACGGCGGGTGAGCGCGCGGTCCATCGGGAGCTGGAAGCCGCCCTGGCGGGTGTCTATGACGCCGAGGCCGCAGCACTTTTCGTCAGCGGGCACGCCACGGCGGCCTCGGTCATCGAAACCCTGCTCGGCCCCAAGGATCTGCTCATTCATGACTCGCTGATCCATAATTGCGTCGTGGTGGGCGCCCAGGGTGCGCGCTGCCAGCGCAAATCCTTCCGCCACAATGACCTGGACAATCTGGAAGCCTATCTGACGCTGACGCGCCCTTTGTTTGAGCGAGTTCTGATTGTCAGCGAAGGCCTGTTTTCGATGGATGGCGATGGGCCGGATCTGTTTCGCCTCGTCGAGATCAAGGAGCGTTTCCAGGCCTGGCTGATGATGGATGAGGCGCATTCCCTGGGCGTGCTGGGCGCCACGGGTCGTGGCATCGCCGAACATTGCGGCATGGACCCCAACCACGTGGATATCTGGTTCGGCACCTTGTCCAAGACGCTGGTGGGTTGCGGCGGCTATGTCTGCGGCAGCCAGGTCCTGGTGGATATCCTGAAGGCCCGCGCCCCCGGGCTGGTCTTCAGCGTGGGCATGCCCGCCCCGGTGGCGGCGGCATCCCTCAAGGCGCTGGACATCATGCGGCGTGAGCCGCAGCGCGTGGCGGCGTTGCAGGCCAATGGGGCCCATTTCCTTGCAGGCGCGCGTGCCAGGGGGCTGGATGTCGGCTCCAGTTGGGGCTTTGGCGTGACGCCCATCATCCTCGGCACCGATATGATGACCTTCCGCGCCGCGCAGGAGCTGGAGCGGCAGGGCATCTGCGTCTTTCCGGTCATCGCCCCCGGCGTGCCGCAGGGCACGTCCCGGCTTCGCTTCTTCCTTTCGGCCGCGCATGAGACGACGCAATTGGATGCAGCGCTGGACGCGATGGTGGCCGTTCTCGAACCCTCGTGATGACACAGCGGGTGAATCGCGGCCTCCTGGCGCGGCCGGAGGAGACAGCGCTCGATTGGCTGGTGCTGCGTGTGCCGGCCTGGGTCACACCCGACATGTTGACCGGCCTTGGGATTTTCGGGGCCGTCCTGGGCAGTCTGGGTTTCGCCCTCGCGCTGGCCAGTTGGCTTTCGCTGGGCCTTGTGGCCTTGGGGTTGCTGCTGAACTGGCTGGGGGATTCGCTCGATGGCAGGCTCGCCCGGCACCGCCGCATCGAGCGCCGGATCGAGGGCTTCATCCTCGACAATGGCGTGGACCTCATTGCCTATCTGCTGCTGGCCGGCGGGTTTGCGCTGTCCGGCCTGGTGGCGCTGCCCATCCCTTTCCTCCTCCTCGCGCTCCATACGCTGCTGAGCAACCTGGCCCTGGCCCGGATGATGATCACCGGCGTGCATGAGCTTGCGATCGGCTCCATCGGCACCACCGAATTGCGCGTGGGCTTTCTGACGCTGGCCGCCCTGATGTTTCTGGCGCCCGCGATGTTTCAGGCGCTGGTCCCGCTGCTCGCCATTTCCGTGCTGGATTTCCTCTCGCTTTTCTGGGCCGGACTCATGTTGCTGCATGTCGCTCTCGTGTTGCGGCGGGACCTCCGCCTTGCGCGGCAGGCGGATCGAGGTTGAACTGCAACTCTTCCCCACGGAGAGCCCAAACCCTTGAGCATCTGGCGCCAGGCCACCACGCCCGAAGACATCCACGCCCGGTCCGAAGGCACGGTGAATGGCCTGCTGGGCATCCGCATCACCGAGATCGGCCCGGATTTCCTGCGCGGTGAAATGCCGGTGGATGAACGCCATATCCAGCCCTTCGGCATCATTCATGGCGGTGTCTCCGTCGTCCTGGCGGAAACGCTGGGCAGCGTTGCCTCCATGATGGCGTGTGAGCCCGGATTTCACGCGGTGGGGCTGGAGATCAACGCCAACCACCTGCGTCCCATGCCCAAGGGCGGCCGCGCCCTGGGGCTTTGCACCCCCGTGCGCATCGGGCGGTCCGTGCATGTCTGGAACATCGAATTGCGGCGGGAGGACGGGGAGTTGTTCTGCGTCTCCCGCCTCACCACCGCCATCATCGAAAGGAAAGCCACCCCATGAGCAAGCCCAAGATCGCCCTGATCGGCACCGGCGGAACCATCGGTTCGCTCGGCCGTGGGCCTTTCGACATCGCCGACTACGCCACCCTGGGCAAGGTGATGGATGCCGAGCAGCTCCTCGCCTATTGGCCGCAGGTGCATGAGGTGGCCGAGGTGGTGGCGGTGAAATACGCGGCCGTCCCCTCCACCGCCCTCGGCCCCAAGGAATGGCTGGAGCTGGTGCGGCTGTGTGACCAGGTGGTGGCCGAAATCCCCGGGCTGGACGGCATCGTCATCACCCATGGCACCGCCACGCTGGAGGAGACGGCCTATTTCCTCTCCCTTACGGTGAAGGTGGAGGTGCCGGTCGTGGTGGTGGGGGCGCAAAGGCCGTCCTCGGGCCTGTCCTCCGATGCCGGCATGAACCTCGCCAATGCCTGCCGCGTGGCCGGTGACCCCCGCGCGCGCGGCCTCGGCGCCCTGGTCCTGCTGAATGACGAGGTGCATGCCGCGCGTGAGGTGACCAAGACCAGCACTTCCCGCCTGCAAACCTTCCGCAGCCCGGATTTCGGCTGCCTGGCCCATGCCGATGCGGATGCCATCGCCTGGTATCGCCGCCCGCTGCGCAAGCTGGGCCGGGAGACCGAGTTCGACGTCCGCAACCTGGCTGCCCTGCCGCGCGTGGACATCGTCTATTGCTATGCGGGGGCCGATGGGGCGGCGGTGGATGCCTTCATCGCGGCGGGCGCCCAGGGCCTCGTCTCGGCCGGGTTCGCGCCCGGCTTCGTCACGCCCGCGCTGGGCGAGGCGATGACCGCCGCCATGGCCGCGGGCACGCCCATCGCCGCCAGCACGCGGGCGGGCTCTGGGCGCATGTTTCATACGACGCGCATGCGGGAGGCGGGCTTTCTGAACGCCGACAACCTCAATCCACAGAAGGCGCGGATTTTGTTGATGCTGGGGCTGACCGTAACGCGGGACCGGGCCGAGTTGAATCGGATTTTTG